>JAGRHW010000001.1 GCA_020444765.1 Gammaproteobacteria bacterium
ACACCCCGGACTTCGCCAGTCGGACAGGGGTCATGCCACACGGCATTCACCCTTTTACCGATTTCTTGGAGTGTTTGGATATGAATGAATTTGACGTTGCCATCGTTCGTGGGGGAAGTTCTGTGCGGATCGATTTTTCTAATGCCGAGTATGGAACTGTACGTTTGTTTTCACACTGCGGACTTGATGATGAAATCAATGTCCTGGCAGATTCTGAGAGTGTTGTTGTCGTTGCCGTTTTGGACGCCTTACCTACGGTTAGTGCTGAGCGTTTTGCCTTGGATGATGGTGAATTGATCTCAGATGTCTTCTTTCAAGAGCACCATGCTGAGCGGGTGTTGGCGGAGGTCAATGGTGATCGGGATGCGCTGGCTGACTTTCTACAGGAGTATCTATACTGATGAAATCCGGTGAAATACAACCTCAGGACTTGAGAGATGAGCATACAATTTTCTTGGAGGATATCTCATGCTGAAACTTGCTGAAACGAAAATTGAACAGGTTGTGGCCGAGCGCGATGCGATCATCGAGGCCTATGCAAAAGCCAGTGTACTGGTCGATGAGTCACGAAAACGGGCGGATGCAATTAGGCCTAATTTATTCCCTTTTGATGCGCGGCTTCGGGTTTCGGTCGATGAGTATCGCAAAGATGTCGATAGAAGGTTGTGGTATACATTTTATAGAGAAATCGGACTTGCTGACTATTTCGATGCAAACGCGAAAAAGGCTTTCGATGTTTCCCTTGACGCGGATCCCCCTACTTTCGATTTACCCAATATCGAGGCGGCAATGGAGGCAGGAGCACGGGATGCTCAGATATACCTGAATCGCGGTATCTATATGCTTTTTGTTGGTCGAGATAGAAAATACAAGACGAACACACGTCATACTGTGAAGATGGAGAAAGCAATCATTTTGAAACGCTGCTGTAATACAACCTTCGGGCAGATAACATTGGATTATCTTTCGCCTTTTGAAGATCTTCACCGATCCGTATGTGTGATCCGAGGTGAGAAATACAAAGCGATGGAGCTGGCTAATCGCGTTGCACAGGTCTGGAAAGAGACGGGTGAACCTTATCAGGACGATACATACTGGCTTAAAGGTTGTCTTAATGGGAATTTGCACTGCCGTATTTTGGATCCGTATGTTCTCGATGAGATTAACCGGCGGATCGCCTTACACGCCGGCGCTGTACTGGCGGAGGATTCTAAATAAGGCATAGGCGCTTATGAACCCGCTTGATTGCTTCGCAAATTTTGGCCGGTGATTTGGATCACCGGTCAGCACTTTTTACCCTAATCGCCGTAATGCCTTGTCGTTTAGGGCGGGGATATCAGGTGACACGCCCTCCCCTTCACTATCGCTTCCGCACGCCGTGCGGGTAGGTGTTCCTTGGAACTCGTTCGTCGAGCCGGCCAAACAGCAGGCCAGCTCGATGCGGAACACCAGGTGTATCCGCGAGCCAGGGGCGCTGCCCCTCTGATAACACGAGGGTATCCCCAACCTTCCGCGCTCCGCTGCGCTTCACTTGTGCAGGCCGGGTGATCCCCCTCCCTCGCGTTCTCCACACCCCGGACTTCGCCAGTCGGACAGGGGTCATGCCACACGGCATTCACCCTTTTACCGATTTCTTGGAGTGTTTGATATGGGTACTCAATTTGATATTTACGCAAACGTTACAAACCGGATCATTGAGGAGATGGAGCAAGGACGGCTACCTTGGGAAAAAGATTGGATTTGTGCTGGTGGGATCATCAATCGTGTCAGTAAAAAAGCATATTCTGGTATCAATATTCTAATTCTCGGCTTAGCTGGGATGGCCTATAGCTCACAGCAATGGTTGACATTCAAACAGGCGAAGGAGCTTGGTGGATCGATCCGTAAAGGCGAAAAAGGGACGCGAATTGTATTTTATAAAAACCGAGTCATTAAGGATGAGGCGGATCCCGACAACGACAAGACAATCCCAGTGCTGAGAACGTACACTGTTTTTAATATTGAGCAATGCGAAGATATCGAAGCATACAAGATGGAATCGAATAACGGCGAGTCAGAGACCCCGCTTTATGATTTCGTTCAAGAGCTGGCGCGAGCGAATGAGATTCGTATGACTTATGGAGATCCCGCCTATTCCGAATCGGCTGATGTGGTCAGAATGCTGCAACTTTCTGAATTCCGGACAGAGGCCGGTTACGCCCAAGCAGCGACGCACGAGTTCACACACTGGACCGGTGCCGCTAAACGCCTAGGCCGATTCAAAGAGTTTGAAGAAGAGTTCACTACTCACCGTGAAGCCTATGCACGCGAAGAGTTGGTGGCAGAGCTCGGGAGTGCGTTCTTTAGCGTTTATCTCGGTATTCCGAGTGTGACTACACACGCCGCGTATCTGCAAGCCTGGATAAAGGCGCTCAGGGGTGATAAGAAATTTATCTTCAGTGCTGCTGCAGATGCAAACCGCGCATTGATGCTGCTACACCCTGCCATGTTCAGGGCAAAGGATTTAGAAGGCGAGGATGAGTGAATAAACGAGGGGCGTGAGCCCCTCTTTTTCGCCCGCTATTCGCGGGCGTAAAGGTGCCGCTAAGCGGCGGCTATTTTGCGAAAGCTTTCAGTGGTGATTGGCAAAAAATTGGCAATATGCTTGCGTTATATTGGCGGTTAAGTTCAAGTGGTTACGTTAGACTATTTTTTGTCCTTATCTTCTTTCTCGTTCAGGTATACCGAGTACACCACGAAGAAAACAAAGCCTAAGCCTAACACCGTTGCTAAAATAGCTGGCCAATTCATTCGAATTACTCCTGCTGATCCTCTTTCATTGAAGATAACACATACAGCGCTGCCAATTCGTTCAGCACCGGATTCCGGTAGAACCAAAATATGATATTTGGCCGCACGGCAAAGGCGAAAATATGGTATTTGGTCGCACGGCAAAGGCGAAAATATGGTATTTGGTCGCACGGCAAAGGCGAAAATATGGTATTTGGCCGCACGGCTACCTTTTTTTTGTAAGGGAATGACTACCAAAAAGGTAGTTATCCACTGTTATCCATATTTTTTTATTCACAATACGGCAAAGCCCCGAAATATGGAATTTGGCCGCACGGCAATAGTGGAATATGGTATTTGGCCGCACGGGACGGGAGAACAATGTCCTGTATTATCAAAGACATAGTGATATATTTCTATGTCGCTTAACCCGAAAGGAATCGCTACGCGATACGTGCCACGCGCTCTACACCGACTCTTCGATGCGGAACACCAGGTGTATCCGCGAACCAGGGGCGCCGCCCCTCGTGATCCACTAGGGTCTCCCCAACCTTCCGCGCTGCGTTTGTGCAGGCCGGGTGATTCCCCTCCCTAGCTGATCTCACACCCCGGACTTCGCCAGTCGGACAGGGGTCATGCCACACGGCATTCACCCTTTTACCGATTTCTTGGAGTCTTTGGATATGATTCGGCGTTACTATTGCTTTTATGATTGGGAATTTGCAGGTATACCCGTGCAAATTGCAATTTGTCCTCAGTGGAGTGAGACTTTGAACGTGATGCACATAGAAGTGAGATCCGACGTAGAGCAAGCTCAAAGACGAGCATTGCCGATAACAGAGACTGGATATAAATCAATATTCACCCATGATCTGACAGATGATCTTGATAGTGTTTTTGAGTGGATAAAGCAGGAAGTGCATCGAGCATCGAACCAAAAACCTCAATGGGCTCAAGTAGACTTATTTGGTGGTGGGGATGGCTGATATACCGTCGCGAAATATCAAGGTCGAACTGATGTTTGATTGCTGTACAGATGATGCCCGTGAAGACGTACTGGCGTATTTCGAGCAGTTGGCGAGCGATATCGTCAATCATGTTGACGAAGAAGGCGTTTACTTTGTGCTTGCGCCGGAGACAAACGTAACGCTCTCCGATGGAGAACCAACCATGACACATCGGGTTGAATTCAGTCAATCCGTTCCGCGAGAAGACCGCTTTGTTGATATTGTCTATACTTGTCAACAAGCAATGGTTGAACAGATATCTCCACACTACGTGCTCATCAGCGGCCAATTTACTGTCACCGATACAGGGACCGGTGAATCGAGCATGAAGTCACTGAAGAAGATCCGAAAAAAAATCAACGCAGCCAGGCTCACGATAGAGCCGGCGCTTTAGATACAAAAGTTTTCAGCCAGATTAGTTATTCCCAGTAGCGCCGCCGGCGCGTATTGTATAATTATTGGTATCGTCGGCCATACGGCCGTGTTGTATCCGTGATAGTCATGAAAAAAAGCAGACCTTTCGACCCTTCCGCATCGCCCACTGTTGCCCTGATGCCTAGCGACATGCGTTTTGTCGCTGCCAGTTTTTCCGGACTTGGCAAAACGCTCAGCCACAGCGCTCGTATAGAAATCGCTGAAAATCTAGCAGGTGTTTCTACGCCCAACCAGTCGATAGCCAGGCTTATTGCTCAGGCACGCCGGTGATGAAAGTACCTGCTAATTACTCAGCTTTGAGCAATATTCACGATATTACCGACCTTGGTGCCGCAGAAAAACTCGAAAGCGATGTCACCGCAATTCGATTAGCTGAGCTGGGACAAAACCCTATGCCGCCTGCTTTCGATTTACAACATGCATCAGCGATACATGCACACCTCTACAGTGATCTTTATGAATGGGCAGGACAGTTCCGTGATTTCTCGGGATCTTCAAAAATCGAAACATCCGATGGAACACTGACTATCAAACACCCGGATCCCGAAAAGATGATCGATGGTCTGGTTAGTTTATTTGAAGATATCCGCTCGGTTTTGGAACAAGGCAAGTTTGACGGCATGAAGCGAGGTGATGTCGCTCATCATGTCTCAAATGCAATGGCTGGCGTGTTCGCGTTACAGCCCTTCCCTGCAGGCAATGAATTGGTTGCAATACAGGTCGGGCGTGATGTTGCCAGGCTAGCCGGGATGGAGATTTACGATACAATATCCTATGAACCGCGACCAGGTGAATTACAGGCGGCGATGGCGTTGTATAGCCAAGGTAAACCCGATCTTTTAGATACTCTGGTATCAGATTCACTGGGACCATACAGACAGTCTCCGTCAATGCAAGCCCAGATCGCAAAGTGGTATATTGCAAGGGAGAAGCTGGATCATCTTCTGAAAGCCCACGGAAATCTACCAAGCGCCGGATTGTTTCAACAAACGCTGGATTCACTATCGCAGTCTATATCAAAGACCGCTGCAAAATTACCCGAGCGCGAACGTCTCGCACTTGGATCCACGCTTGATAAAGTCGAAAGTGAAACACAGGCAATGAAAAAGGCGATGCAGAAGGATGAAACCTACAAGGGCCGATAAAGTATCGTTCCCCATTACTTACCGAAGGGATTCCCGTTATTACCGACTTCACATCCAAACTGATTTGATTGGCGCTCATGTGCTGATTGCAGAATGGGGGAATCAGCAGAGGGCACAAGGCGCTAAACGTTATTTTTTTTCGGAACCATCGATACTGACATCAAGACTGCGGCGGATTGATACAATTCGCCGGTATCTCGGCTTCAGATTAACCCAGGGTACATTGCCAATCACCGTCCAATCTCATTATCCCGACCAGGGATAATGGCTATATCTTCGATATTTCTACTGTTTTTACCGCCGCCACGATAGTCGTAACTGATTTCTGTATCGATACCTGAGCGAATACCACTGGCCGGTGGATCCAATCGGGATCTGGCTATTTCCTTTGCTTCATCGAGTGTAGCTGGCCGGCGTCCTTGCTTATCGAGCTGCATGAATTTGTCATGAACAACCAATTCGCCCGATATCCCTTCAGTCACAAAATGATAGTTTGTTTCGTCGCAGATGCGGCCTTTCACAAGTTCTTGGCCAAGGAGATCCGGTGTTCGAAGTTGTTTGTGTTGCGCATCAGCGAAGTCTAATGCCGATAGTAAGCTTTCAGTCCGCTTGTCCATATGTGATGCGATATTTACAGCAACCTGGCTTGTCTTGTCGATCTTCGTAATCTGACCCTTTTCAGCGGTCATGATTATTGATGGACTTGTCGGCCCGGAAATATGGTCTTTGCTGTTATCGTAGACCGTCGCTTTATCTGCCAATGCAATTGCAATCGGCAACATCTCCATTGATCTGTGATAGCGCTGGATTATTTTCTTTGCCGGAACGGCATGGCCGTTCGCCGCAACTCTATGTGCAACACGGGCCACGTTTTTTTCGGGTGAATGTAACGTCACTGCGTGTACTTCGATCTGGAAGCCCCGCTCCTTTGCTGCAGCGATAATCGCGACGTTGCCGGGTGTAGAAAGAACGGTTTCAAACGCAAAGGAAACACCGCGATTCAAACAGTCTTCACGCCGGCGGCCGGCTTCATCGGCGGCTTCTTTGTTCGCCGCCTCGATAGTCTTATAGCGACCCTGTTTAACCAGAGATTTTGCGATAGCGTCGGCATTGATGTAGTTTTCAGGGAAATCCGGCGCTTTACGCTTGACTTCTGTAATACTCGATTTGCCGGATCCATTCGGGCCGGCGAACACCACAAGTTTCATCTGGCTAGGTGCCATCGGCAGATTCCCAGTTCTTTTCGATAATGTCCATTATATCGAAAAGTAAGAGGAACAAAAAAAAAGCCACATTCGAAAATGTGGCTTTTGGTGAATCTTGGATAGTTTCGGTGCTAACGACCCAGTTCTGTCGCGTGTGCCCGTTCTGTTTCTGGCTCTGCTTCGATGCGCCTGGCGGCGGCTTTGACACCGATCAGATCAGCAAACGCGACTTTGGAAAACTCAGAATCTGATAATTCTGAGAGCGTTCGCGCGACAGCTTTTAACTTCGTACTCAATACTGTCTCTGTACGCATTGTGCGAATAAGCACATTGACTTGCTGTGCGCGGTCGTAGCGCGTGGCCTGATTAGGGAAAAACTCACGGGCGAGTTCTTCTTTTTTAGCATTCATCAAGTTGATGAATCCAGACCGCTGATTTGCATCGATGATATCTGCTAATGCCATCGCTTCGCTAGGCGATAAGGCATCGGTCCCTGGCTTGATTGCTTCTGCGTTTTTACTTGGGAGTTCCCCGATACCTTCTCGGGTAAGAATAGTCATTTTTCTGTCCTCACGCATAACATGCATGTCCGAAGCCCATATAATGCGCTCGTAGGTTCTTGGGCTCAAGACATCTTTTAGTATTGTAAGGCTGTTAGCGGCTGAAAATGATGAGACTGTGAGCGGATTCTAGTCAAAATCCAGCGACTTTTGTGACTTCTGAATTATCGTAAATTCCAGGGAATCCACCTTCCTCCCTTTTTTTAGAGGCTTGTATTGGATGAGATAATCCGTTGTTTCGTTGATCTCCTGGATTGCCGGTTTCAGTATTCTGTAATTCATGGCTTTGTATGCTACATAGGACTCACTCAATTCAAGATCATGTCGGAGACGCTCAAGCGTCACCTGGAACTTGCCAACCGACTTCCATTGCATGGCCATGTAAAACAGTCTGAATGCCGGGGGACGCTGCAGATAACGTAAATCCTGCATTCGAGAGTGCGTGAATTGCTCGCTAAGCTGATTCAAGAGAGGTAACAGATAGTCCGAAAATACCAGTGTTACTTTGCCCTCTCCATCATCTATCACTCGACGCTGTAAGAATCGCGTCTCATCATCTTTACCACGATCTCGCCAGAGTATGAGCGATCGCTCGTAAAGCTCTAATGTACCGAGCTTGAGTTGCTGATAAGCGGTGCGAAGATCGACCCCCCAGGCCTGCGCATAACGCTTTGCGGTTATCGTAACCTGTTTCGGTATGCTTTCACTCCATTTTTCACGAGAGATCGCGACAGCAAGTACTCTTGATTCTGCAAAAGTCAACGCATATCGAGCACCCACCAGCTCGTTTGATTGTTTAACAATCAATTTCGTTGGTTCGATCAACGGGAGTGGCTTTTTGTCTTTAGGCACTGTACGACCTCGGTTGTTTGATGTCTTAAAAGTTGCTACCTGTGGATAACTCAGGCTGAATTTGTCTTAAAAGTTGCTACCTTTTGATGCATCGAGTGTCTTAAAATCTGCTACCTGTGGATAAAAACTGTAGGGTTTTTCCTACTGTCTTAAAAGCTGCTACCCTTTGTCTTAAAAGTTGCTACCTTTCGCGCATCGTTGTCTTAAAAGTTGCTACCTTTGCGGCAAAAACTGTCTTAAAACCTGCTACCTGTGGATAACTCAGGCTGAGTTTGTCTTAAAAGCTGCTACCTTTTGATAACTCAGGATGAGTTTGTCTTAAAAGTTGCTACCTTTTGTCTTAAAAGTTGCTACCTTTGCGGCAAAAACTGTCTTAAAAGTTGCTACCTTTTGTCTTAAAAGTTGCTACCTTTAATCTGAATTTACCTTTATTATCAAAACGTTACAGCCGCCTAAATAAATATAAAATTAAAATATAAAAAAAGCTTTTAAAAGGGCTTCGCCGCCTACCCTCGCTCCTGCTCGCCCCGGCAAAGCCGGCCTATTGCTCGCCATCCCTGGCTGCGCTTTAAATGTGCCGCAAAGCGGCCCACAATGAGCCCTACGGGCCGAAATAAGCAACGCCCTGCCCTCAGCATCACGCTGACTCACATCAGCGTGATAGCGGCTTCCAGGAGGATTATCAGACTGTTATCACGAACCACATGACCGCAGATACCGCACAACCGACCAAAACACCCAACAACACAAGGAGAATACTGGATAGCTGGGAGCCGCTATCGCTGGCTTCTCTGACAACAGGTACGATTTCATGGATCATGTTCACTCGCTGCCGTTGTATTTCTTTCTTCAGTAACTCGTGTGTTTTCTTCTCGTGCGCCGAAAGATAATCCTGAAACTGTTTTGATGTTATAGATTCAGAGTCGTTATTTGTCGCTGGATCCGTTGTTTCTTGAAGCTTAATGATCGAATCCAGTGCTGATACTACTTGCGCTATGTAACCGTCTAGTACTAACTTGTTTAACAGAACCGTTGCAAATACTGGGTCATCTTTATTCAGCCCGATACCCAGTTCTGTCAACACAGCCCCTCGAAGTTTTTCGATCAAATCGGGGTTCATGAACCCCGATGATTGATCGGCGCTCATACTACAGCCGCAACTTGATCGTAAATCCGTTCTTTGGCGCTCTTTAACCGGCGTTTTGCCATTAGTAAAGTGCGATCCGCGGCTATGGCTTCATCGAATGTTTCGTGATGTTGCAGCATCTCACATATGTCACGTTCCGTGGTTTGCGGATTTTCCTTCGGGAGGCGAACGATTGCGTGAATCCGTGCGGCATTCTCTTTGTAGATGTTCATGTCAGCGATTTGTTTCCCTTGGTATTCCACGGGGCCGAAGAACTCATTTTGCCAAATTGTGATTTTGCAGCTGTTCGGGAATGACTCGAGCACGGATCCAAGGCCAGTGAACGTATCGGCAATGGCCGCGCCGCCGACGACGATCACGTGTGCGAACACCTCAATACCCTCTTCCGCCAGATAATCCAGGGCGTTGGATTCAACCATGTAGCTCGACAATTCGAGAAATGATTGAGAACCTGTATCGACGATGACATGGTTAGACTGGCTGTTAAGCAAATTCTCAAGAAGAACATCAAATTGCCTGGCATCAATGCGCTGATCTGAATTCAGCAGCTCAATGCTGGTCGCGCTGATGCCTTTGTATTGACTGAACGTCGCATTCACCGGATCGGTATCGTAGCACTCTACCGTACCCCGATCGCGGAGGACCTGGGCGAGCATTACGGAACTGACTGTCTTACCACAGCCACCTTTGCCCTGCAGAACAAAGTGAACAATTTTTTTCGGTTGTTTTGAGCTGGTTTTTTCGTCGGTCATTGAGATTACCTTCTCTAAAAGAGTTTCTTGAGGTCTGGTTGGTTACTGTGTTTAAACCGTGGTCGATCAGGAACGTCAGTCATGATCGGGCGCTTCGTGATATTGGGTTCAGGGTCCTTTTCTGCTTTTGTTACAACTGTTTGTTCATCTGCTGGTTGGGAAGCTGCAGAACTTACATTGCCAGGCGTCATTTGTGATCCGCTGGAAGCGGACACATCATGCTCATTGTCTTTTTTCGGATGAATATTCAGCCGTTTCAGGTGTTTATAGAATCCGCTCTGATCAATCTGCAGCTCATCTTTAAACTCTCGAAAAATTTCTAGAACCAGGTAACCCTCATTCAGCATTGCTTCTATGCGTGGCTTAAGATTCATTATTTTCAGCCTGGTGTTGATCGGTTTTGGTTCATTCATGCATCTGTCTCCGAACTGGCAGCAATTTGGAACTAAAGTGGCATATATATGGCACGTTATTGGCAATTGAAGCGCTCTTGTGATCTAAGTCTAGTAGCATTCCGACCCTTGTCAATGCTTGTTGGAAAAATATTGGCATTTTAATGGCATTAAAATGGCGCTATTATGGCTGTATCTTGGCGATATTTGTTTGCATGATATTGGCAGAAAGTTGGCTATTTGTTGGGAGTATTTTGGCATTTTCAAGTGTGCAGTAAATTCGACCGGATTCGTAGAAGACGGCAAGATGTGCATTTGTATTACCGCCAGCAGAGCTGTTGTAATAAAATGCTCTCCTTATTCGCCTGCGGCTCAACGTGATCTTGCACCTGCGGTGGGCCAATCCTGGCCTTCGGCCAGCAGCAATGGAGTAACTCTATGGGATCTGAAAACCGGCGCCGGAATTCACCGATTGCCGTCCGATTAACACATGAAGAGCGGCAACAAATTGAGAAGAAATTGGATGGAATTCAGAATCCCTCGATTTCTGCCTACTTGCGCCACTGTGCCTTGGAATCGGGTGAAATCCGAGCACGCATCGACCATGAAAGTGCTCAGACCCTGATCAGACTTTCAGCTGACCTGGGAAGGATTGGTGGGCTGATAAAACTCTTTGTGAAAGAGCGGGATCGACGGGATAGCCAACGAACAATCGGTAAGCTCTTGGATCATGTAGAAGAGCTAGAGCGAACTCGAGCTGAAATCTCCCATGCGATACGGCACCTCACATGATCATCAAACTTTCCGAAAGAAAGACAGGAAGTGCGGGGAAGCTGAAAGCATACATTCTGGATGAGAAACACTTGGGCGCGAAGGTGGGTGAGGCTTGGACTGTCAACTGTACCGCCGGCGATGATTTTGACCTGGCGGTCCAAGAAATGGAACTTACACACAGTCTCAATACACGGAGTCGGTTAAACAAAACCTGGCATCTAATCGTTTCTTTCGATACTGATGACATTGATCCGGACACACTGCGGGCGATTGAACAACGGGTTTGCGAAGGGCTAGGGATGGGCGCACATCAACGTATCGTTGCTGTTCATACCGACACTGATAATCTGCATTTTCATATTGCTCTGAATCGAATCGAGCCTGGGACCGGGCGTATGATTAACCCATCATTCAGCAAGTACACCATGCAAGATGTCGGTGCAGAAATCGAAAAAGAGTTTGGTCTTACGCCATTGCTTAGTGATCCGGAAAGGGTATCTCCGGGGACACCCGGACAGGCGGGATGGGAAACAATTACTGATACTGAAAGTTTTGTGACCTGGGCTAGGAATAATTGTATTGACATGATCGATGGGGCAAATAACTGGGATGAATTACATCGAGCATTGGCGGGTGTCGGGGTTGCGATAAAGCAACGTGGCGCGGGGTTGGTTATAGTTACTCAGGATGGTAAATATGGAATCAAAGCTTCATCATTAGGAAGAGATTTTTCAAAGAAGAAGATCGAGCAGCGACTTGGCATATTTGAAGAATCAAAATACAAGACTGGGAAACAACAATACCATAGGGAGCCAAAAACAAAATCATCGCGCCTGTGGGCTAGTTATACAGCGCTGCGTGAATCTCAGAAAAATAAATACAAGTCAGGGATTGCAAAATTAAAGGAAGAGAGAGCAAGTCGGTACTCTTCTTTACGAGATAGGGCAGGAGTAAAAAGGGAGAGATTGAAAAGTTCTGTACTTCATCGACGAGTAAAAAAAGCACAATACTCCTCGATGCGATATGACAGGCTTGTAGAACTATCAAGCATTAGAGATGACTACAATACAATGGTGGATGTTTTAAAGAATGAAACAGCTTACTTATCGTGGGATGATTTTTTAATGAAGGCGGCTGTCGAGGGTGACATAGAAGCCAGGCGCCTTTTGATGAGGCGTGGGCGCCGGCGGCCGAGCAGATCATCGCGCTGGATAGCTGGTCGGGCGATGGGGGCGGGTTTGGCAATACCTAGGTATACGGGATTTACTTACAATCGTTTCGGAGAAGTAGAATACACACTGGCCGGCGGCTCTAAAGTCATCGATGCTGGGACAGGAGTAATCGTTGATTGGTCTCATAGCGATGAATCCGTGCGGGCGGGACTGGCTCTGGCTGTTGATAAGTTCAATGGAAATTTATCTGTTGACAATGTTGCATTACGCGAAAAGATAATAGAAATCGTCAAAAGTGAAAACATGACAGTCGAAATTAATGGGGTTAAATATAAACAAGGCAAAGAGCTTGACGGGATCGAGAAGATTAGTAATCGGCGAGATATGGAGCGGGGTGGGGAGTAAACGTAAGAATGCGCGTCAAGTATATGCACATCGTTTTGCTCATTGTATTAGCAGGATTTTTAGTGCTGGTTGTGAGTGGTTGGTACTTTTCAAGAGCGCTGCTGGACGGCATGGTTCTCCAATCCTTCGATCCTACCTGGTCGGATTCTTTGGCTGCGGATCTGAAAAGGAATTTTGTTGTAGTATTGGCCGTGGTCTTTATTGGTATCTCAACGCTTACTATTTTCTTTACAGATCACTTTATCCTAAAGCCACTGAAACGGGTCATCGGAAAAAAAGAGCCGGCACCTGGCGGATTGTTTGTGTCAGAAGCGGATCGGCTGATCCAGGAAGTGTTGGCGCAACACGATAGAGAGGAAGTATTAGAGGCGCTCGTTCGTGAACGAACAAAAGAGCTTATATCTGCTAACCAAAAGCAGTCAGAACTTCTATTATCACTTTCAAACCACAGTGACAGTGAAGTCTCTAAAATTGGATCGGAAATCCATGATGAGCTTTGTGCTATGCAGGGTGTGTTAAAACGAAGAATGGAAATATATCTGCGCGACAACCCGGGGTTGGACGGAGAAATACAAAGGGCAATTCAAAATTGGATTGCGACGCTGATTGAGATAGATCAATGCGCGAGACAGATCATATCGCGGCGGCGAAATGCTGTTGCGGAGTACCTAGGGCTTGAGGCGGGGCTAAGAGACTCAATTGATTTTGCACGTTCGATATCAACACAACCCATCAGTTTCATTTTTTCAAATCAAAGCGATGCTCTCGAGTATGTAAGCCCGGTATTGCATTACGACATACTTTCGATTGTCAGGGAGTGTATTGTTAATGCTACCAAACATTCACAGGCCTCAGTGATAAAGCTGATTGTGCGTGATGAGCCCCCAAATATTGTCTACATAATAAAGGATGATGGTATTGGTATGCAAAAATCGAATGCAGATCAGTTTACCGGCGGCATAGGGCTGGGCATCATACGTGAACGGTGTGAAAAGAAAGGCTTTGATTTTCACATTGAGTCAGGGGAGGGCGGTACTACCGTGCGCCTTTCTCACTCAATTCTTTGAAAACATTCAAAGTTCTTTACAAAAATACTCATTGGCTATTGCTTATGTGTAAGTGTATGTGTATGTTTATATCACGTAGATGATTTGTGAGGATGTATCCGTGCCACAATTAGTGAGAAAGCAGATATCTCTGTCGGATGACAACGTAAAGAAATTGGAGATGCTCGCTACCGAGAAAGGATCCTCGGTAGCTGAGATCGTACGGTTGGCCATTGATGCTTACGACCCGCACGGTGCTTCTGGTATGCAGGTTCCGGAGCTTATGGAGTTGGTTTCTGCAAAACTCAAGGAGGCCATCGCTTCAACACGTAAAGCAAACCGTGTGGTATCAAAAACACTGAAAAACCTCGACAAAGGAGCTGCATAATGGCGGGGTGGAAGGAGATGCTGGTTGATGTTCTCAAGCTCACGGATGAAGTGAAGCGGCTCAACGAGCAGGTTGAAAAGCTTTCAGATCGAACGTTTGATATAGACAAACGTGTCGTGCGTTTGGAAACCCTGGTCGAGTTTGCTCAAAAGAAACTTCCAAATAGGGAGGGCTAGGGGAGGGCTGCTTTAAGGCCTGCCTTTTTAGCATGGGCCAGTAATTCTCGACGTTTCTTAAATCCTATCATTTTAAGTATTTTCGATACCTTGTTGTTTACTGAGTATGCAGATTGATACTCTAGTAGTTCTGCCGCCGCTTCGACATTCATTCCGTCGATAAGTAGAAGTTCAATCAGCTCAATTTGATCATCTTTGAGTATCGTTAAATACGGATCATTGTAAGCTATGATCTTGTTTTTCACGGATTGGCTGAACCCAGGATCGATGATCAACTCACCCCGGCTTAGCTTCACTAAATTCGTGAGCAATGTGTCAGCATCGGTGCGGATTTTGGACATAAAGCACCGCGCCCCTAGCCGGAAAGCATGTAGTATCATCTGCTCATGCCTAAACTGAGTATGCACTGCAATATTTGCAGTAGGATTTCGATCCAATACTTCCTTGATCAGTTTGAATCCTGAAATCGGGACTTGTGGGTTTTCTGAGTCGGACAGGGGTACAAACTGATCTATCATCAAATCCATCACGATGACATCATATCGGTTTGGGTCCAATTCGAAACGTTGATGGAATTCGGCCTGATCGGTTGCTGCATGCAACTCTTCTAACGCAGGCAGATCGCGCGTCAAATCCCTGAACATCGTTATCACTTCTGGGTTGTCCTCGACCAGCAGTATTCTCATCTGTAGCTCAATTTCCTGTAGACGATAGAAAAAAATAGTTGTACATTTATAATCGCATGTCTAAAGCCGGATTATAAAGACGCAATTTTGACGTGCTGCGCCTATGGTTTCGTCGTGTCGATTTGTTGGCTTTTGTAGGGATCTACCTTCATAACAGGATTGGTTAACATTATGAGCGAAGTCGGCATCGGCTACAAAAAACCAAGTAATTTCAAGCCTCTAAAGGCACTGTTTATAATGTCGCTTGGTTTTTTTGCCGCCGGCGTGGTCTTAACACAGGGAATCGCCCACCACTACCATTATGCCTCCTGGCTGGAAGGAAGAGTGTATGGAAATGTCTTCTGGCCCTGGGCAGGCTTCAGGTGGATACGTTCGCCGGCCTTTACGTTCGATATATCGACAATACCGTACCTGGTTGCGTCGATAGGGGCAGCCGTTTTTGGCCTGGTAGGCGGGATGGCGATGACAGGAGGTCTCAGTCGGCAAAAAACACGCACCACACACGGGACATCACGATGGGCAGAACGTGCTGATATTGTCGAGGCAGGGCTGCTCGATGGCAATAACAAGCCAACCTCTCTGATCGTTGGTGGTTTTAAGACAAATCGTCGCGTTGAATTTCTAGCGCATAATGGCCCCGAATCCGTACTTGCTTATGCACCTAGCCGTTCGGGCAAAGGTGTTTCCCTCGTTATCCCGAATCTCCTTGCGTATGAGTCGAGTGTCTTTGTCCTCGATGTAAAAGGTGAATTATGGGATGCGACGGCAGGTTGGCGATCAAAGATGTGCGGCAACCATGTTCTATATCACGATCCGTGTTCGGGTGATCCCGGAAACTCGAAATTTAATCCGTTAGATGCCATCCGTGTTGGTACCGGCTACGAAATCAAAGATGCCCAAAACGTAGTCGAATATCTCGTCACGGAAAGGCGTGAGAACGGGAGTAGTGGCAGTGATCATTGGGTTAAATCAGCGCGGACATTGGTAACCGGGGTCAGTTTGTTTTGTCTTCATGAGGCTTGGAACAAAGGAGAGCCCGTTGGACCGGGCGACATACTCGCAACCTTAAGTGATCCGGAGAGGGATCCACGCCAGTTATTTGAAGACATGATGAATAATCGTCTGGGTCCTGCGGGGGGAGTGCATTCGGCCATTGCTTCTTTTGGCGCTGAAATGCAAGCGAAGGAAGCTAGAGAGCTTTCAGGCATTATCTCTACTGCTGTAACTTCACTGGCAATATTTAGGGATCCCATCCTGGCTGAAGCAACATCCAGAAGTGATTTCACCATCTCTGACTTAGTAAGCAATGAGCGCCCGGTGACTCTGTATTTGATTATCAGACCCAGCGATCGTGACCGTTTAAACGATTATTTCGCCTTGATAGTTAATTTACTTTGTCGCCGTTTGACTGAAGTTCTGCCGAACGCTGAAAACAATCGGCATGAATTACTGCTCATGCTCGATGAGTTCTCCTCATTACCGCCGATCCCAGCCGTGCAGCAGTCACTCGATATCTTCGCCGGCTATCGTATAAAGGCCTTCATCGTCATGCAAGACTACCAACGACTGGTGAAGTTGTACGGTCGAGAGGAGACCATATCGAGTAACTGTAAAGTACGGATCGCTTATCCGCCGAACCGGCATGAAACGGCTGAATATCTCAGTAAACAGACTGGAACTACAACTGTCTTGGAAGAATTCCGGAATACAAGTGGGAAACGGTTCGCGCCGATTGCATCTGGTGTTAGCAAAAACCAAAGTCTTTATTCGAGGCCACTGCTAACTGCAGACGAAGTTACCAGGCTACCAGTGCCCAAGTTGGATGAAAATGATCGAATGATAGAGGCCGGGGCCTCGCTTGTGTTTTGTCGCGGTTGTTTTCCCATTTTGGGGATACAGACACCCTTCTTCTTCGATAAAACGCTTAACGAGCGGGCCAAACATCCTGCACCCGTTATGTCTGACGAGCTGCACTGAGATGATGATTAGTAGCTCGGGTATCCGATATATAGCGCTTGTAAGCATGAACTTTGTGTTGCTTTTATGGATTATTTCGTTATTTGGATTGGTTTTTAATCTGTCATCATCGGTAGAAATTGGCATTTATAACGAAACACCGATCCCAGATCCAATAAAGAAAAATACAATCATGTCACTTTGCTTGCCGACAGCTATTCAAAGTGATGTTTTCACCAACTTCGGGATACCAACCGGGGCAGGACGCTGTGGTGGGGTGCAGCCGATAGTTAAGAAGATTGTGGGAGAACCAGGCGACACCATATCCGTGACCGAAAACGGCGTTATCGTTAACGGAACCTTGCTGCCTAATTCCACATTGTCAGAGGTGGTCATTAAAGGGTATGACTGGGGGAATATCTACAAGGATTACACTTTATCGAGTGGGGAATATTTCGTACTAGGAGATAAGCACCCAGATAGCCTCGACAGTCGATATTTTGGGCCAGTTAAAAAAACTTGGTTTATCGCAGCATTGGAACCCCTGTGGCTAATCTGATGTACTACACGGTTGCGGGGATTTCCGGGTTGTTATATGGATTTGGGGAAGGATACCTCAAGCTTGCATTTCTCATTCTTTTTGCATTGCTAGGCGTTGCTCATAAAAGCAATTTTTTGCAGGTGCTCCGCGTGACCCTTGTTTTTTACGGTGTCGCTTGTATTCCATTATTTATCCTGATAACAGATTTCACTACATCAAAAGTGAACCCGTTAGTCGGTTATCTCGTGGCCTGGTTGGTTTGCTCCGTGTTGACTGCCTTGTTTTTCGCTAAAGAGCGTACTTTTCTCGTGACCGTCGCTACGGTTATGGGCTTTTTGTTTCTATTCCTGTTGCCACCATTAGACATAATTACTTTTATGTCACCGTTATGGATGGCAGGCCTGCTCTTCCCAGGAACAGGTTATGTCGGCTTGCTATTCCTTGTTTTACTCATAGCAAGTTTACTCAATCTACCAAAATTTCATGGCCAAGTTCTATCTCAGGCAACCCTAGCGGCGGCACTTGTCGGCAACGCAATCTTTCTGGTTTTTCTACCCATGAAAGTTGAGTCGGCTATTGATGGTGTATCAACTGCCAGAGATAACGAAATAAGCAACGCAATGCCATTCGTTGTATTTCAACGATCGAGGGACTTTGTGGCGGCGGAGCAGAGTAGTGCAGAGGTTGTGATTTTTCCGGAAAACGCCTTCGGTGAGTGGACTGATGTAGGTGTTCGTAGTTACAGCAACCTGGATAACAAGACACTGCTGGCTGGCGCATTTGTACAAGACGATGCGCGACAGCAATACGTCATTGGTGATTTCACCAATGGATCGGTGATCTATAGGCAGCGGCGACCATTGCCAAACATGATCCGGCCGGGAAGATGGGATTCTGTAAACACGGAAGAATATGGGCCAAGCATCGTTAATTTATCGGGTAAACGAATGGCTTTCTTCATCTGTTGGGAAAGTTTAAGCCCCGTCACTGTGATCGAAAGCCTTAAAAATAAACCTGATGTGATGGTGATGATAGCGAATACCGATTGGACGCACTCACTGCTTGCGGGGGACGCCATGATAATTCACATCAAGTCCTGGTCGCGGTTGTTTTCTGTGCCTATTGTGACTGCGGTAAATAGTCATGCTTGAGTTTACAGCGCTTGCTTCATGTATAGCTCCCGGCGTCGATCCCGGCATCATGCGAGCAATCGTTGCACATGAGAGCCGTGGTGTTATCACGGCGATCAACGTGAACAAGCTCAATCGACGAGTTCCCGCACCAGTGAGCATTGATGAGGCAGCCAAGGCGGCTAATTTATATATTGCCAAGGGCTATACCGTGGATATTGGTCTCACTCAAGCTAACAGCGAAAACCTCAAAAGGCTGAAAATACCCTTGCAAAAGGCATTCGATCCCTGCACAAACCTAAAAATTGGATCCTATATCTATGCCGATGCGTTAAGCCGCTATCACAATAGAGGATATCGCGGCGAGACACTGCTACGGGTTGCACTAAGTGCTTACAACACAGGATCTCCAAAACAGGGATTTTTGAACGGGTATGTAGACAAGGTATGGAAACTCTATAAGCGTCTGACAGGACCTGGACCCTTGAGAAACGAGCAAGAGTTCCTGCTGCAGTCCGCACGCGAGGCCGAATTAGATGTCTTGGGAATAAAGAAGAAGTGACATGGTAGTAGAATCAGAAAACATACTCGGTAGTATCAGAAAGCATGATCGATTGGTGACGAAGTTGCGTCGGGAACTTCGTGAGTTTGCTCAATACCTCGATGACCCTGTTGTGACTGAAATCATGCTGAATTCAGATGGTCGAGTTTGGGTACAAAAATCAGGTGCTGGCGCTGTGCCTGTTGGAACAATGAGTGCCAACCAGGCGCAGGCATTTTTGTCCTCGGTTGCAGCATCGTTAAATGAAATCGTCACACGTGAAGATCCACGAATCAACGGCGTTTTAGCAATAGATGGATCGCGGATAAGTGGACAGATATCACCCATCTCACAAACACCCACATTCACGATTCGTAAGCACGATAAAACGAAAAAACGGTTGGACTTTTTTATCAACCAAGGTGTTATGACACCCAATCAACATAGCTATATCTGTAGGGCTATCGAGGCTAAGAAAAACATTGTTGTTGTTGGATCCACGGGATCCGGAAAAACATTCCTAACCAACGCTTTACTGCACGAACTTTCGTGCCTCTGTCCACACGATCGCGTCCTCACTATAGAAGATGTTTGTGAGCTGAATGTAAGCAGCGAGAACTACGTGTCTTGGTATACCTCTCCGACGGTCGATTTACGCGGTCTGCTGCACGAATCACTACGTGCGAAGCCGGACCGTATCGTCGTTGGTGAGGTTCGGGGAGGCGAGTGCTACCAGATGCTGAAATTATGGAATACCGGGCATTCGGGTGGTTTTTCGACGATACATGCAAACCGAGGATTGCGCGATGGTCTGTCCCGACTGGAATTGATGTGCGCCGAGTCGCCGGAAACGGCAGGTCTTGGTTCTGAGTGGATTCGGCGACTGGTCGCCGAAGTTGTGGATGTTCTTGTGGTTATCACTTATCAAGGAGGCAAACGAAAGCTGGAGAATTTAGTAGAAGTTGTTGGTGTTGATGATCATTGCGAGTATCTCGTCAATGCAATTTAAAACATGTATGGAGAAATTATGAACTTAAAATTCGTGCGGTATTTATTGCTCGGTGGTGTGCTTTTGTCAATGTCTACCCCATTGTTTGCAGCAGCCACCGGAGGCGGAGCACTGCCGTGGGAAGCCCCACTGACTGCTCTTGTAACATCAATTACGGGACCCGTTGCATTCTCAATTGCAGTGATTGGGATAGTGATTGCAGGCGGCATGTTGATCTTCGGGGCGGATCTTAACCGCTTCGGTCAGGCCATCATTTATCTCGTCCTTGTGATCGGGTTTATGGTCGTGGCAACGAACTTGATGCAATCACTGTTCGGCCTCGGAGCACTTCCTGGCGCCGGAAGCCTGATCGCTTTTGTGACCATAGGCGCCGTGATGCTCAGTGCAGTTGCTGCTGCATTACAGCTCAGGGCTATGTCCATTTATTTGGAAAAACGAGGTGGGATCAATGGAGCAGGGGTCGTCGCTGCATAAAGTCCCCTTCCATAAGGCTCTCGCTCGACAAAACCATGTGTTTGGTGCAGAGCGGGAGCCTGCTCTTTTGGTTGGACTTATGAGCTTTACGTTGATGTTCATCGGCATGACCTGGTTGACCTTTTTCATTGGAATGTTGTTTTGGAGTTTGGCCATCGGAGGTTTACGACTGGCGGCTCGATCACATCCCCAAATGACCAAGGTTTATATGCGGTCGTTGAAATACAAAAAATTCTATGGCGCCGAGGAGCGATTTCCTTTGCCGAAACCCTGGAGTCAGCTTCGTGATTAACGGTTTCCAGCTTAAAAAGCTTTTCATGAAGCCCAATAGCGGTGTCTCCTATCACTCGCTACTGAACTTTAGAAAGTATAGAGATTTTGAGAATGGCATTATTGTCGGAAACGACGGAACACTTATGGCTGCTTTTTCCTATCGCGGTCATGATGTGGATAGCGCCAGTGAAACGCAACTGAATTTTGTGTCTCGTCGGATCAATGATGTCTTGGCCGTGCTTGGTAACGGGTGGGCGATGTGGACTGACGTCATGCGTGTACCGGTGCATTCCTATCCTGCCGCTGAGGATTGTCACTTTCCGGATCCCATAAGCAGATTGATTGATGAAGAACGCCGGACTGCTGTCATGGAGCAACAAGATCACTATCAGTCAGTGTTATGGGTGGTGCTTTGTTATAAGTTGCCCTCTGCTGCTGCCAGACGGGTGGTCGAAGCCATGATCGACGATGATGAAAAATCACTCGATCATCTAGACCAGGAGCAAAAAACACTTTACTTCTTCAAACGAAGTCTTGATTTGTTTGCCGTCAACATGGCCGGGATATTCCCTGATTTTACCCAGGCAAAACCGTATAAAGAAGGAAATTCCTGGTATTGTGATTTTCTGCGATATCTCAACTTCTGTGCAACCGGAATAAACCGACCGGTTTTGGTTCCGTCTCCCACTTTTCCCATTTCACGATTGATCGGTGGCCAGGATTTCCACTGCCTTTTTCAGCCAGTTGTGGGAAAAATGCGGATAGCGGTGTTGTCGATCGAAGGGATGCCCAACATGAGTGAGCCAGCAATGTTGGCTTTTCTCGAGCATTTACCGATTTCTTACCGTTGGAATTCACGCTTCATTTTCATGGAAACGCATTCCGCATTGGAAGAGCTTGGGAAATCACGGCGAAAGTGGAATCAGAAAATTGTCGGCTTTCGGGATCAACTGACAAACAATCCGAACCCCATCATCAATCTGGATGCAAAACACATGCGTGATGATGCGGATATGTTTATATCCGAGATCCAGAGTGGAGAAATAGCTGCCGGGTACTATACGGGCACAATTGTGATTTATTCTCAGACCGATGATGGTCTGGAAGAGATAACCGAAAAAATACAGCAGATCGTCTTGCAGGCGGGTATGGGATGCCGGCTGGAAGGGATCAACTCGACGGAGGCGTTTTTAGGCAGCATACCCGGAAATGTTTACCCCAACATCACTCGGCCTATCATCAGTACGTTCAATCTCGCGCACTTGATGCCCGTTTCATCACAGTGGCCTGGCTTGGAGCATTGCCCAAATCCAATGTTCCCGCCGGAGTCCCCTTGCCTCATTCAGGGTGAAACCGTTGGATCAACACCCTTCCGGGTCAATATCCATTACTCGGATATCGGTCATACCTTCGTTGCTGGACCGACGGGAACGGGGAAATCAACCTTACTCGGTTTAATTGCTGCTCAGTTTCTCAAATATCCAGGCGCACAGATTTTCGCCTTTGATAAAGGATATTCCATGATGCCTTTGACCTACGGCGTAGGTGGGCATCATTTTGATGTTGGAGCGGAGGATGGAGAACAAGTCACCTTCAAACCTCTCACCAATGTTGATACAGCGGCAGGCAGAGCCTGGGCCGCTGAATGGATCGAGATGTGTTTGCTGTTGCAGGGTGTTTCGATGGATCCAAAGAAACGGCAGGCAATCGGTGAAGCCTTGAGGCTGATGAAAGAGTCACCCATTGAACAACGGACGTTATCTGAATTTTTTACCAATGTGCAAGATACAGAGGTCAGGGATGGGATTGAGTTCTACACGATAGACCGGGAGGCGGGGCATATACTCGATGAAGAGTCAGATAGCACAGTCTTCACTAATTTTAACTGTTTTGAGACAGAACATTTAATGGGGCTAGGCGATAAAATCGTATTGCCGACCTTGCATTATATCTTTCACCGAATCGCTCAATCTCTCGATGGATCGCCGACTCTGATTTTTCTTGATGAAGTCTGGTTGTTGTTCAAACATCCAAAATTCCTGGCCATGATTATTGAGTGGTTAAAGGTGCTCAGGAAAGGCAACGCCGCTGTGGTTATGGCTACTCAATCTATTTCTGATGCATCGAGATCCGGTGTTATGGATGTGATCATGGAGTCATGCCAAACCAAAATCCTGTTGCCTCACCATTCCGTTGCCGAAAAAACGCATCGGGACTTCTATGCTGAAATGCTCGGTCTAAACGACCGTGAAATCCTGCTCTTGGCAAACGGTATTCCGAAACGTGAATACTATTTTACCAACCCGGATGGGAAACGGCTTTTTCAACTGAATCTAAGGCCTAAAACGCTTGCCTGGATAGGTCGAACAGGGAAGGAAGACCTCAATATGTTTCGGAAGATTAAGAAAGCAAACCCAGAAAACTGGAGAGAAAAATGGATCGATTACTGCTGCGCCGGTTGATATACGCAAGCTCATTTTTCTGCTTAACATCAGTACATCCAGTTATGGCTGAATGTATAAGTCCAATGCTGACCCCGACTGAGTGTGACTTCAAAGATGAAGACACCCAGGTACTGGCCATCATCGAAGGCTTCATGCAGCGGCAGGACACGCAAACCTATGAGTTTTCGCGCGATCTGCAGGTATGGGAAAAGCAATGGAGAAATGCACTGAAGTTAAGTGGGCCAAGGGATCAACTAGCAACAGTTAATGCAGCGATAGCTGCCGGGTTTACTGCAATACAGTCAACCATCGATGCTGCAGCGGCCTATCAGGCCGCTGATCCCTTGGAACTACGTACACTGCTGTTACCGCAGCGGGAACTTATCTGTGCAACCTTGTATATGGATCCCGGTTGCCAAGAGACAGTTGATCCGGAGGTGGTAACGGCCATCATGCAAGCCATTTCTGACTGGCAGAAACTCCTCAATTATGACCACCTAACACTCGGGTATACACCAGGCGATATCGAACAGGATCTGATGGAAGTCCGGGGTTCATATAATGAGCTGGATTATCTCTCGCATACTCGCACACAGCAGGCAAGAGAACAGATATATGAGAAAGCCTTCCCAATCTATGAAGACCTGATGTTTGTAACGGATGATTTTGTTGCAGCAGCAAGCTTTACCCGGGAAGAAGGGGAAGGGTACACAAAAGCCAGAAGCGCAGTTGTCCAGGACACTATCCGGGATAGCCAGTCCGCCATGCGGCGCATGTTGGAACGCATGACAGAACCTGGTGAAAATGGTGCGCTGTCTGATCTTGACCAAAGCAGGCATTACAAAGACCTGGTGGATTATCAGCTTGGTCTGCAGCAGACACTGGAAAACAAATCACAGCAGGAAGCGCAGTTAGTTGAAGGTTGGATGGGTGTCAATGAGCTGTATTTAGAGCAGGGTTCGATTTTCGGTAGCGTGTACCTGGCTGAGGAAGCAGAAGAAGAATACAGGAACGCTGCAACGATCAGGCACATAGAACCCACACCCTTTTCAAACGCGAATGTTGATGGGTCCAACGATCCGGACATCGTTTTCACTCTTCAGTAGGAGTTCATCATGACTTTACATCGGAGAGATACAACGATCTTTATTCTTACCCTGCTCGCTGGCTGTGGCGGGGGATCCGGTAGCGGGATAGGAGGTGGTTCAGGAGAACCAATCGTGATAGAGGGTTATGAATGTGACGACACGGTTTTTGAGCATGAATTGCTTGGAACCTATAAGGGGTCTCCGGGTTTTCGGATTGATGAAAATCATCTCGGCAGTGCAGGTTATTTCGCCTGTAGCTGGGAGGTTGAAATGATAATTACCAGAGCTTCTCTATGTAAGTACAGCATTGAATTTACACCAACCTTGATTAGCTATGAATTTCCCACCCTTTCGGGTGGGAGACCTGTTGAGGATGGCCAATATTTATGTGTCACGAAAAAGCGTTTTGCCCACATGTGGGCGGATTTTGATAAAGAATTTGCCAATAATCCGCCTTGGCCGATTGCAGAAAATATTTCTTTACCTATCGGGTCTGCTCTTGATGTTGGCGCAGGTAGGGTTGGTCCTCTGTACTTTTGGGGTGCCAGAGTCCCCATGTTGTCAGTTAATGGCGATGGGACTATTGACGTTCTTTATTCCGATGATGCTGAAGCATCATTTGGATCATACAAAATATACAAGCAATGAGGTCCTGTATGAAGATCATCAGTGTAGTGATTGCAGTTGTATTGTTTTCAGGGCAGCTTTTGGCGGGTGATATTGCCACGGAGAAAACGCAATGGGCCAATAACTTATTGCTAATAGCCATGCAGAAACTTGAAGAGCAAATGAAGGAAGCTCAAGACCAAATAGAATATTTTGAAGGCCTCGCAGCGAAGGAATTTGGAGAGGGACACGAATTATATACCTGGGTAAATGATGTTGCCGGTGATTTGGAAAATGTTCGGAATATCTATAACGATGCGCGGGCAGTAGCTTATACGGCTCAAAACATCGAAGCCAAAATGAAGGAAAAATACAAAGATTACCAGGAGACCGTCGATGAGCTGATCCGTGCAAAAAATGATATATCCCGGATCAACCTGGATGAACAGCTCAAGCAATGGAGTGAAGGCTTTCAGATCACCATGCGAAAAATTCTGGAAGGGCAGGGCGTTCATGCAGAGGATATCGCTACAGATACAGGGATTCTCACTTATCTAAGGCAGAAAGTCGAAAGCTCAGAAGGAAGAATGCAAGTCCTACAGACCAGCCAGATGATTATGAATGAGCAGATCAACCAGGTTCACAAGCTCAAGCAGATCATCATGGAACAAACCAATGTTCATGCGGCGTATTTCTCGCAAAAGCAAGCACGGGAAGATTATAGAAACGCCGCTACCCAGAAAACCATTGAACCGGATCCTTCCGTACCTGAGGTTACGGGGGAAAACGATCCGGATATCGTTTTCACTCTTCAATAGAGGTCTCTATATGCAATATCTGCTTTCATCGTACTTCAGGTTATGGCTATGGATGGCATTAGGCGCTTTCATAGTGGTCATACCAGATGGTGTATTCGCCGCCATTCAGCAAGATGGCATCATAACGAATATCATGACTGATACCGAGGAAACTCTATTTAATACTGCCGCTGGATTGAAACTAAAACAAAAAATGATAAACACCTTTTTTCTACTGGCATCGCTTGAGTTTGGTTTCACGATGATTTTTGAAGTGCTTAGAGGGGGTACGCTCGATAGTCTTTTCACCATAGTGGTACAACGACTGATTTTTATCGGTGTGATGTGGTGGATTTTCGATCACGGGCTGGAATACGGCAACCACATCGTCAAATCAATGCTTGGTTTGGGTAATGAATATCATGAGAACTTAGCGGCTTCTCCTGCAAGAACCATCGAGTGGGGAATGAAGGTGGTTAAAGATGGCTGGGATGCCATAGGTTTTTGGGATTGGGGGTTGGCTATCGGGATGGTATTTCTAGGAGCAATTGTATTATTAACAGCAGTCTTTATTGGAGCAATGATGGCCGTCGCCATTGTTGAATTCTGGTTTATGGTCAATATGGGAGTATTCCTTCTTGGTTTTGGCGCAAGCAGTGTGACCAAGGATTACGCCATAAATTACCTGAAAATGTGCTTCGTAATCGGGGCTAAGTTGTTCGTAATTCTAGGTATCAATATCATTGTCCAAAAGTATATCTCAGAGTTCATGACTGAGTTACAGGTCAATGATCTGCAGCAATGGATCGTATTAGCAGGAGTCATGGTTCTCTTTGCCATGTTGATGGGGCAAGTTCCTCAACTACTCGCAGGAATGCTTATGAATGGGCTGGGGGTGAATATGCCAAGTGGCTATGGACGGGCCGTACAGGGTGCTGCAGCGGCGACAGGCGGTGCTCTCAAATCAACGGGAGGTACTGCCGCCGCTGCAGTACAGGCAGGCAAACTGTCATCGGCACAAGGCGGTGGAATTGGCGGTGCGATGAAAAATTTTGCCAGTGCAGCCGTCAGTGACATTGCTGGACGCCAATCTGGTCGAATTAACGCACTCAAGGGAACAACAATGGGTGCACGAATGGCGGGCGCGATGAGAAGTCAGCGTAATGCCATTAAGTCAGGCAAAAAATAATCAACACGTGGAAATATAACGATGGCAGTAACAAAGGAAAGCACTGAAGAACTGTTAAAAGAAAGTAATAACCCTTTTTTGGAAACCCTGGGTAAAGAAAATACAGATCCATATGACCAACAGGCCGGTGCAATCACCAGGTTAGCAACGGCTTTATTGGTATTGTCCATTCTTGCAATATGTGTCACTGGGTGGGCGCTTTATAAAATCGAGTTCGATAGTCCGAAACCGTATATCGTCGAAATCGACGATATCGGTCGGGCTCAGTACGCTGGAGCGATGAACGATACACCGAAGACGTTGAACAAATACATTCCAGCGCAATTGGCGGGATTTGTCGAGAACTGGAGAACAGTCACTCCCGATGTATCAGTCTTAAAGAAGAACATCGAAGCTGTCTACTGCATGGTGAATGCCAGAGGCGGCGGAGAAAAAATCCTCTCTGATTATTTCCGCGATCCTGTTAACAACCCCTTCGAAGTTAGTAAGAAGTTTTTACATGAGGTAAAGATACGAACCGTGCTTGCAGTAACAGAGAAAACCTATACGTCGGAATGGCAGGAAACCATTCGAGATCACGCGGGGTCTGTTGTGGGTACGCCAAGAATTTATAAAGTGAATTTTAATGTCGAGACAGGCCCGCTGCAGGAAGACTGTGAGTACGCCAATCCACTCGGCATTTATATTTCAAACCTGAGTTGGGCGGTGATCAAATGAGCAATATCAAATATCTAACAGTGGCGATAGGCTTAGCAATAGGTGCAGGGAACAGCTATGCACAGGACTCTGTCCCCCCCAAAGTCGATCTTTCAGCACTTCAGTACGATTCCATGATATCGACAAAGAAGCAGACAGATCAGGCAGTGCGGTTGTCGAGTGACTGGATTAATGCGTCACAGAAGCCGTTTATTGACGCCAATGGTCGTGTGATTTATGCCTTCGGTGTTTCCTTGCCGGAGGTGGTCTGTAAACCGCTCTCAGTCTGTTCGGTCGCGCTACAAGAAGGAGAAACCATTCTGGACGCCAAGGTGGGTGATAACGCGCGTTGGAAAATCAGTGCCAGTGAGAGTGGCGAAGGGGATCATCTGACCCCTCATGTGACTGTCAAACCATTAATGGATGGTCTTGAAACGTCATTGTTTCTCAGTACATCGAAGCGGACGTATTTCATTTCACTACGTAGTTCCATGATCGACTATATGCCCATGATTGGTTTCGCCTATGCCGATGAAATCGATACTGAAGCACAGGCCTTGCAGGTAAAGCTACAGGCCAATAGAGACGCCATTGAAGCTCAGCACCGCGAAAACAGTGTCGTGGTCGATGGACATGAGATTCTTGGTACGAAACTGAATTTTGATTATTGGTGGAACGGAAAAGATTCGTTGCCCTGGAAACCTGTCCGCGTCTACGACGATGGCGTGAAAACCTATATTGATCTGCCCAAGGGTGTGAGTTCAAGGGAGCTGCCATCGCTGCTCATTACCGACGCGGACCGCAGGGGCACCATGATCAATTATCGATTTGCCGATGGTCGCTTCATTGTCGATGGCCTCTTTGACAATGCGATATTAGCAATAGGGACAGGATGGCGACAGAAACGGGTCAAAATCGGGCGCAACAATCACCCGGATAATGATTACGAGGTCCCTGGGCACCAACATCGACGTTTACCAAGCCATTGGCATCGAAATAATTCTTAGGAGGTTGTGATGGCTATACCGACGGCCGGACAACAGCAAATAAAGGGAAAACGGGCGAATAGACTACCGATCATACTCACGGTAGCAGGTTTGGCACTTTTTCTGACTGGGATGATATACGCGATTATTCAGCGCTCGAACGTTAACAGGGGTATCGATGAGGGAGGACCTGGCAGCGGGGCGGGTGTTCAGATCGACAATATCGATGTGCTCAGTAATGCACCCGAAGGCGGGATTACCGGTGTTTCAGTACCAGAAGGTAGTGCGAACACTAATAGCACTGAACTCAACTACCAGCGAATGCTGGAAGAAGAAAGGATGAAGATGAGGCTGCAGGAATTCCGTGATCAGCAGAATCGTCAAAAGGAACAAATGGAATGGCGGGTCAATCTCGTGAAGGAAGCAATCGGCGGAGATATTAACCTCGATATCGGATCTGGTAGCAGTAGTGGTGGGATGGTTGGTACTGCTTTGGCCGGCGGTTCGAGGCCGATGCCCGACAAATCAGAATTACCAGGCATGACTCCGGATCAACCGGGTAGTCATGATCGTTTTGTTTCTTCGGCGCGGACAAAGCTGCCCTTGTCTGATTATGAGATAAAAACAGGCACTGTGATCCCCGGTGTCATGATATCTGCGATCAATAGTGACTTACCGGGGGAAATCGTTGCACAGGTAACAACCCCTGTGTATGACAGTCGGACAGGCCGTCATATGCTGATACCCCAAGGCACTAAACTATTCGGCCGCTATGATTCGCGGACAAAACTCGGGCAAACCAGGCTCGATATAGTTTGGGATCGATTGATATTTCCAGATAACGAGACTCTCGTGCTCAACGGCATGCGAGGCATGGATGGCAGGGGGTTGGCCGGCGCGCACGACAAAGTGAATACTCATTTTTGGGAAACACTCATGAATGCCTACTTGCTGAGCACGATCGCTGCTGCAATGGATCGTTATGATGACGATGATCCGGGTCGATCCCTATGGTCGGAAATCGGTATAAGAACTGGCGACACGATGGAAGATGTGATTTCTGAATACATTGAAGATCGATTAAAGATTAAACCCACACTCGAAATACGAGCAGGCTATCGATTCAATGTGATGGTCAATCAAGATCTGATATTCGAAAAGCCCTATGAATATGGTTATACAAAGAGGATTGTTGAAAATGAAACCAATGGCTAAATACTACATTGGCGTGTTGCTACTGAATTCGATGCTGGGTGGATGCGCGATTTTTCCTGGCAAACAAGACGCGCTGGCATTAGAACATTACGAGCTTGTCGCAGATGATTTTGCCAGTGTACTTTCTCAAGTCAAAGGCATGGCACCTGTGAAGACCACCCTCTTGATGAAAAAGGAAAGAACGGCATTCGGGAGAGCGCTTTATCAAGCGTTACGTGAGGAAGGTTACGGGTTGCGGTATGTTCCCGCGCCGGAAAAACAAAATTACGTCGAATTTGCCAGTGATACCTTTGAGCGAGGTGGAGAAATAAAAACAGCCTACCGGGTAGTCATCACGGGGCGGGTTGAGCTGGGCCGAGAATACGAAGTGAGGGCTGGGATGATATATCCGACTTCCGCGATGAGTATCGCTGGTGGAGAACACGTTGGAAAACAGCTAGACGATAGTAGATTTTACCCAGCCAAACTAACAACCGGCCGACGCGGCGAAATCGGAAATTCATTGGTTGGCCTCGATGCTCGAACAAGCAACCCGTATCTCGCGGGTCCCAAACAATCAAACGCCGCCGGCGACGATTCGGCGGAAGCGGAAGAGGTGATGTCTAAGGTAGTGCTGCCAAATACGAATACGGCAATTTTAGGCACATCCAACTACAGCGATTTACTGACTGACTATATGCCAGTTGAGACCATCACATTGGTATTTGACAATGATTCAACTGAAATAAAACACACACACGGGGTTGTAATTCGTGAGTTACTGAAGTCGTACAGCCCTGATTCAGACAGATTCCTTATCATTGGATGTAGTCATGGGAGAACCGGAATTCCGAATGGCAATGCGGTGCTGGCCATCGGCCGGGCAGATGTCATCAAAGGAGAGTTGGTCAAACAGGGAGTTTCAATGCGTAACATATTTCCCGAAGGCTGCTGGTCGGGAGATAAAGCGGATGCAAAGGATGAATATCCATCGCGAGGTGTAGTCTTGAAATTAATGCGTTTTCACGATCACCAGGCTTAATCATTATGGCCACGGTTAAAGGGGAAGTCCAAAAGAAAGACGAGGTGGTTGATCGTTTGAAGAAGGCTTCGGCAACATTATCGAGTATTCTCGATACTCAGCCACACGTTGCTAACATCAATCCTTCGCTTGTATTTCAGCCTACAGTCCATGAGAAAAACATACTGAAGGCGAAGAATCTGGAAGCAACAGTCAATACGAGGCAACATAACAGGTCAAGTAATCGTATAAACGATAAACGAATTGATCGGCTACAGGATCAGGGTCTGGAAAGATAGAAACCGGAGAAAAGCAATGGATTTATGGACATTTGAATTTTCAATGTGGGATCTGCTGATCATTGTTCTTAAGTTCTTAGGAAACATACTCCTGTTCCTGCTTGGGTTCTTGACGGCGTTGGCCGTTTGGTTATGGAAGTTGTATTACGAGCATCTTTACCCTGTGATGCCGACGTTTGTGAATTGGATTGTTGGATTTGTGCTGGTGGTCATCGGAGGGATTGTTCCGGCGGCAGTGGCTTCTTTCTTCTCGGGCGCGTTTGGGGGGGGATCCGGAAGCGGGAATACATGTTCATGTTCCCGCTGTGGTGGTCCCTTGGTAGGCAGTAATTCCTGTGGAAACTGTGGGAGCTGGGTCAATACGCCATGAGCGACATAATCTACCCCATTTTTGACAGTTATATAGACTTACCAATCTCCTTTCATGCCCTCGTCTTTATGGTGTTTGGTGCCGCGATTGGTGCCTATACGTTTTATCGCCAAGTGAGAGATGACGATGACGCGCAAGATGAAGATAAACAGGATAACGCAGAGGATGCGACTTTCCGCGATGATGATAATCAGCAGAATTAATGAAAAACTGTCATATGCGCAAAGGGGAATGCACCGATGGGGTGTGAATAGACAAGATGTCTCTCTTGCTGAACTGATAGCAATTGACTATTACTGGAAGGCCGGGAGGATAAGAATCCTGGCCAAGCATCGAATCCAAACGCAAATACAGATTTCATTGAATTTGAGCGACTACGAGGGAATCGATATGTATAAGAAGGCGCTTGGTATCCTTGAACATGGATCGTTTTTGCGGCGATGATCCGAAACCAGCTTTATTGTTTGCTCGATGAGATGAGCATTCTGAAGGTGACACGATCAGCAAGCCATGTTTCTAGAAGCACTTCGTTAGGATTTATGGATCTTTTTGCCGAACGCGTCTCAGATGATGACCCTTTTCTTCAGACAGGAGGCGCCGTATTGTCAGTATCAAATCTTTACCAGCATGGGTCCATGCTGATATCAGACCCACGTTACCTCGTTGTCCTCGATGATAAAAATCACCAGGCGTTCACTGTTGAAATAAGAGACTCTAAAACAGAACCGGCATATCGGGCTGGACAGTCGGAAGATGGAATCGAAGAGCTGACTCAGGAAACCTTTCATTGGTTACAAACACAATGGGAGCAGGGGTTAGGACGTACATGGAGTTAAATTTGCCGTAGAGAGTGTTTGGATATGACGAGTTTACTGCTGAGGAAAGAGAATATTTCTCACGGTTAAATCCTTGTCCCTGAAAACTGGGTTTACGTGTCATCAGAGAAGCAAAAATCTTGAGACTTAACCTTTGTTTTTAGAGCATAGGTTGTATTTATTGATTCTACAATGATACGGCAATACTCATAGCCGGCGGGTAATGATTTTGAACCGCCGCCAATGTAGTGACTTGTTTTGGGCCAGAGTGGTGATTCAGACCGTAATTGAGAGTATTCCTTGTCATTTGATTGTAGGTTCAATCGTTCTTCAAAGACAGTTACGTTGAAAATCGATGGCACTTTTTCATTACATCCATTTAGTGTAAATGAGTCTGCACCGAAGATCACGTTGTTCGGGGCAGGACGGTATACAGTTAACCTGGTGATACCGCGATAGGTCCATCCACACTTTGATTTAACCGGGACCCCAAGTTTTTCGGCAGACCAGGCCGTTAAAGTGATTTCAACAATAGACTCGGAGGCATCTGACAAAACATCCGGTAGCGGCGCCCCTGGGAACTCATTCTGATATTCCAATTGAGCTTTGGCGATCTGGGCTTCAATGAACAGAGTCTGTTTATCAGTTGTGGAATCCCTAGATGCTAACGAACCATCGTCAGGGGAGGGTGAATTGCAACAAGCCAAAAAAATGACCGAAACAACGCTGAAAATACTGATCATGGATTGGCGCATATATGTAACTCCTTGTTTTATATAATTGCCGATTAGTGCTACGGTTATAATTGTATATCGTGTTTATAATCAATGATACCAATGAGGTGTTAAAATTGTTCAATATAATAGCGGCTTCAATAACGCATTAATATTGCGCATGCGCAATATAAGGATTACAATTATAGCGAGAACTAGTCATGTCAAGACAGATTAAAATCACTAAAGATGATGATGGTTTTGTGGTGAGAGATGTTCGGTTCTTCGATGATGAGCCCGGATTTGAGTTGGTTGCCCATGTCGGTGAGATTAAAACCCATGAAGATGCTGCTTGGGTCGCTCAAGGCTTTATCACTGGCGGTGATTGGCAGCGAATCGATGAGAATTGCTGGGAGCAGCGGGGCCAAGTAAAGCATACTGCAAGACAACAGAAAATCGGAGTGCTGATAGAAGCCAACAAAACATTGTCAGCTTTGGTCACGGAATCTCTTTCTTCGAGGCTGGAACTGAGGGTCGCGGACAATTTGCAATCTGAGGCCTTGTTAGAAAAGTTGATCGTAGCGAATGCACAGCTAACAGACTTGCTTGGTAAATCGATGAATCTATCGCCAGGATTGTTCGATGATAAGACAAGTCGTGAACACAACGAAACTAACATGACGCATATCAAAACCGGAAAGGGTGGAATAGAGAGGTAATTTTGGTACCAAAAAAGAAAGAACAGATGAAGTTGCAGTCACTATTAGCCGATCTTGGGGAGGCAGATATGGCTGGAATACAGAGTATTGAGCAGTTCAAGAGTTACCTTCGCTGTTGCCTAAAGGAAGGTAAAACCTTAAATGAGATAGCAGGGATCGAAACAAAAGAACAGTATGCGATGATTTATGCACGGTATCGTAAACTGATGCACGGGTCACCTATACGAGGCGGCGATGGGCTGGATCTAATTCGTTATGATGGACATCCAAGTCGGGGAGCAGGGTTGCAAAAACCAATAGTATTAACGAGCAAAGGGAGGGCGCTTAAGGAAGCGATCATTAAAAATGGACAAAACAATCATTAGTATATAGTGAGGAATCTCATGGGAAAGCCTGTATTTATAACAGTCGAATTACCAGAGCAGGATATTGCACAAGCACTTGCAAATTATTTTAAGCGCGTGGGATGGCATGATATTCGAAATAATGCAGTCGATGATGATGAAGCATTCGAGATTAGAGATGGACTTGCATTATTGTCGGGAGCCCTCCAAAGAGACGGTTATACGCCACGCTAAGTGATCATAATATAATGAAAAAACAGAAGCATCCGATTCCGGACCTGGCCCTTGATGCTGATATTGCTATTTTAGGAAAGAAAGGCAGGGGGAAGACATATACCGCCAAAGGGATTGTCGAGAATCTGCTAGCAATGGGCCGCAGGGTAGTGATCTTGGACCCTCTCAATGTCTGGTGGGGATTGAGAGCGGATGCGTCTGGAAGAAAAGCAGGTTTTCCCATTGCAGTATTCGGTGGTTCGAGGGGTGATCTACCCCTGACAGAAAGTATGGCGAGACCGTTGGCGCGGCTCATTGCCCATAATAATCTACCTGCAGTCATCGATATGTCGGATATGCGCAAGGGCCAATGGCAACGATTGGTTTGCGACATGCTCGATGAACTGTTTACCGAAAACCGGGATCCTCTTTGGATTGTCCTGGAGGAAGCCGATATTTTCGCACCTCAACAACCACGAGAGGGTGATTCGGCGGCAGTGCTCGGCGAAGTTGACCGAATTGCCAGGCGCGGCAGGGCCTTCGGGTTTCGTCTGATTTCACTCACCCAGCGGCCAGCTAGGCTGCATAAAGATGTGTTGACTCAGTTGTCATCACTCGTTGCCCTCGGCGTCACCAGTCCACAGGACAGAGAAGCTATCAAGTCATGGGTGGACGGAAATGCCGATCGGGATGCCGCGAAGGAAGTGATCAGCAGCCTGGCTAAGCTTGAGGTTGGGGAAGGGTGGCTGTGGGTTCCAGACTTTGATGTCTTGAAACGAGTACGTTTTCCACGGATTCAGACACTGGATACCAGCTCAACACCAAAGGCTGGTGAAAAACGAATAGAGGCAAAAAAACTTGCAGATGTTGATCTATCTGAAATACAAGACGCTTTAGCTGCGGATGTACCAGAGGAGAACAGCGTCAAGGTAAAGCATCAAACAGCAGCCGATGTCAAACGATTAAAGGCTGAAGCCTATAAAAAGGGATATGAAGATGGGATCCGGGAAGGGCGCAGCGCTGAGCGCGAAAGAATAGCCTTAGCGCTCCAGAAAATTATCAAGCCATTAAAGGAGGATGTGGTAAATGATAATCATCGTGCCCAGAAAGGGCTCAAGAAAACGTTGGATACCACCGCTGAAATCAATCCACTGTCGCCATCTGCCGAAAAAATACTGAATGTCATTGTTGGTATTTGGCCAAACGTTTTGCGCTATTCAGTTGCAGCGACACGCGCAGGAATATCTAAGCGCTCCAGTGCCTATCGTAGTTACAGAAAAGAGTTGTTAAACGCTGGGCTTGCTATAGAGACAGAGCGGGGCATCGAGCCGGCCGGCGGGGCAATGGAACAGGCTGGGCCTATGCCACAGGGACTTGATGATTGGATCCACAAGCTTCCAAAGTCGCAGAGTAAAATGCTTCAAGTGCTGATTGCGCATAATGACTGGATTGATAGAGATGACCTTGGCGTTGAGGCCGGTATCAGTCTTCGTTCATCTGGTTTGCTCAGTGGGATCCGTAATTTGAATGGGCTGGGTCTCGTTGATATTGATGGGCGAAAAATCAGGATTTCAGTGAATTTAGATATCTGACTGCTAACTGAAACCATGCTATCTATGAACCAACGGTTACATTGCGCCTGGTTTAACATAATCTATATTATGCGCAATAATACAAGCATGGATATTTAGAAGGTGTAATAGCCAATGTCCAACACGAACTGTACTTATCGAGTTAAAGTAGTATATGCCGAGAACCTCCCTGTCAGCTTGTTTTCTGCTGGTGAAATCTTTATTGGTCCCCATACAAGACCTGCCAGCTATGCTGGCGCGGATCTGATATCACGTGAGCTTGCGGAAGAATATCTTTCAGCCTTAATGCCGATATTTCAGAGGCGTTACGGTGAATGTGAACTTAAAGTTGTTGAGATATCGGGCACAATAAATAAAAAACTGGAAAAGAAAATAGTGTCAGATACCTCAATGGTTAGGGCAAGAATTGATACCAACAATTTTGCACCGAACAAGTCACCTTATTAACCCAGTGGGCGATGTGCCTGCTGTTCAAGGAAGGGATCCCAAGGATGAAGAAAAAAGCAGTCAAATTTCAATTTATCACGTTGTTTTTTCGGGTAAGCGGATTAAATGGTTGATCTTACCTTTGCATGAGAGTGAGACAGACCGGCATCTCATCGGATTATCTGGTTGATGCTTCACCTACTGCTGGTGCATGTTTCCTTCGCTAATTCCAGCAAGAACCCCACACGCCTCAACTTCCCGGTCATCGTTGCAACTCGCTCTCAGTGAAACGAGTTGTTTCTCAAGCGCTTGCAGAGCGGTTATCTGCGACCGCACATGAGAGATGTGATCATCGAGCAAGGCGTTGACGGCGGTACAAGGCTGATGAGGGTCGTCCTGATAGCTCTGTAGTTCGTGAATCTCAGCCAGTGACAGGCCCAGGATTCTGCAGCGACGGATGAAGGCCAGCCCCTCACCATGCTTCTCGGTATAGACACGGTAACCGTTGTCCTGCCGATCAGGCGGCGGCAACAAGCCCTGCTGTTCATAGAAGCGGATCGTCTGTGTTTCGACCCCTACCAACTGCGCCAACTGACCAATGCGCATCAGCCTCCTCCCCAACGGATTCTTTACTCTATTGACCTTATAGTAGCTTTATAGTTTTAAATGGTACCACAACATTGTTCAAGTGGAGTCGTATCATGAGCAAATCCTGTGGTGGCGCCTGTGGCGGTGATGCAACGTCCGCAGCGGATACCGATATACAGGCCTCCTCCGAGGCGCCAGGGAGATGGGTCAGTGTTTATGCCGTGCCGAAGATGGACTGTCCATCAGAAGAACGAATGATTCGCCTAGCCCTGAACGGCTTTGAGGAGATTCGGGCGCTGTCCTTCGACTTGTCGAACCGCCGGCTGAAGGTCGTGCATGACGGCGAGGTCGAGCCCGTCACCTCGAAACTGAAGACCTTGGGGCTAGGCGCCTCGCTTCAGGAAACCGTCGCTGCAAATCCGGAGACCATCAAGGCCGCCGAGTTTTCGGCAGCTTCTGCTAAGCAAGAATCCGGGACCCTGCGCTGGTTGCTCGGCATCAATGCACTTCTGTTCGTGGTGGAAATGACTGCCGGTCTGATCGCCCAGTCCACCGGCCTGATTGGAGAATCCCTGGACAATTTTGCCGATGCGGCGGTGTACGGGCTTGCCCTTTATGCGGTTGGACATAGCGTGAAAATGCAGGTACGTGCCGCGCATCTTGCTGGTGTACTGCAACTGATCTTGGCTGTGGGCGTGCTCGTAGAGGTG
>JAGRHW010000200.1 GCA_020444765.1 Gammaproteobacteria bacterium
CCTGGAATTGCTCGAATTGCTGCATCTGCCTGCCGATTATTACGACAAGCAGGTGACCAAGTGTTCAGGTGGCGAGCGCCAGCGTGTGGCCCTGGCGCGGGCCCTGGCCTTCGACCCGGAGATTCTGTTTTTTGACGAACCGCTGTCGGCGCTTGATTATCGTCTGCGAAAAACCCTCGAAAAAGAACTCAAGGATTTGCATCGCCGAACCGGCAAAACCTTTGTCTACATCACGCATTCACTGGAAGAGGCGATGGTGATGTCGGACCGGATCGCAATCATGCGGCAGGGCCGCTTCGAACAGATCGATGTGGCTGAACAGATTTATTCCAGACCGGAGAGCCGTTTCGTTGCAGAGTTCATGGGCGAAGTGAATCTCTTTGATGTGCAAGGCGTCAACGGTGGTCAGCTGCACGGTCAGGGGGTGGACGTTCATATCAACGGTGAAGCGCAGGAATTGGGTATAGCGCTGCAACAAGGCGAGCAGGGCGCGCTGATGGTCAGACCGGAGTTTGTCCGGTTTATCCGGCCGGGGCAGACCGCTGATTTTATCGTCAAGGGAATACTCCGCGAAGAATATGCGTTGGGGTCACGCATGCAGTATGATGTGGAGGCTTCGGACGGAACACTGATCACCGTGGAAAAGCTTCTGGAAGACCGTTTTTCAGGGCCTCTCGGCGAACAGGTTACGCTTGGCTGGGACGCCGAACGCACCCATATGATCAGGGAGCACTGAAATGGAGCGAATTGACCGCAAGCATGGGGCTCTGTCGTCGCTGCCGATGCTGGTACTGCTCGCGATCAGTTTTCTTGCGCCATTGCTGGTCGTTGCGCTGTTTTCGATCATGCCGCAAAAAACCTTCACTGTGTTGCAGTTGCCGGACTTCTCCTCCTATGCACTGATTTTTTCCCAGGGTTATCTGAAGTCCCTGTTCTGGTCGCTCGGCATGGCGCTGGTTTCGACGATCATCCTGTTTCTGCTCAGTTGGCCGCTGGCCTTTGCGATGGCGAAGGTGTTCAAGCGGTTTACCCTGGTTATCACGGTCGCGGTGGTCATGACGCTGGTCGTGTCCGAAAACATACGTCTGTTCGGTTGGGTGCTGACCCTGATGAAAGGCGGGCTTATCGAGGGTTATCTGCGAACCTGGACGGGGCTGTCTTTCGATGGCCTGCTGTATAACGTGCCGGTTATCATCATGGGCCTGGTCTATGTGTATTTCCCGTTCATGCTGTTTCCGCTGGCGCAGGGCATTTCGATGGTGCCGGATGATGCGCGTCAGGCGGCTGCCGATCTGGGTGCGTCGCGCTGGCAGGTCTTGTGGGAAATCGAGCTGCCGCTTGCCGCGCCGGGCATCGTCGTCGGCTGCCTGCTCAGTTTCGTGCTGGCCGCGGGGGCGCTGGCGGAATCCAAACTGCTCGGCGGGCAGGCGGTTATCGTGATTGCCGATGAAGTCGAAACGGCCTTCACCTACGGGCAGAACTGGCCACTCGGTTCGGCGCTGGCGATGATGCTGATCCTGATTGTCGGTGTCATGGCAATCCTCGCCATTTCCCGGGTGGATCTGGATACGATCATGGGGCGGCGGCGATGAACGGTGTCACGCCGATGACGAAAAAGATGCTGTTTCTGTACGGAATCTTCACGATCTTTATTTTGTATCTGCCGATTATCGCCGTGGCCTTTGCGTCGGTTTCCAAAGCGCGCTATCTGAGTTTTCCGGTCAGAAGATATTCTACTGACTGGTATGACAAGGCGTTTGAAAGCCCGACGGTCAGTGATCTGCTGAGCACGTCGCTGACGATCGCGGTGATCGTCACGGTGGTTTCGATGTTGGTGGGTTTTTTCGGTGCCCTGGCTTTTGCACGCTATCACTGGCGCTTCAGGAGTCTCTTCCAAAAGCTGATTCTTCTGCCGATTTTTTTTCCGCAAACGGTTCTCGGCCTGGCCCTGTTGATCTGGTTTAATTCAATTGGTGTCATACCCAGCTGGAAAACCGCGATAATCGCGCATCTGGTCTGGATAGCGCCGATTGCAACCCTGATTATCGCAATCCGGGCCTACAGCTTTGACCCCGCTCTGGAAGAGGCGGCGCGCGACATGGGCGCCAGTACCTGGCAAACACTGCGGGAAGTGACGATTCCACTGTTAATGCCAGGCGTGGTATCCGCCGGCCTGTTTGCTTTTCTGCTCAGTTGGGGAAATTTTCCGTTATCACTTTTTACGACCGGCGCAGACTCGACCCTGCCGGAATGGTTGTATGCCAAGATGATCTCCGGCTACTCGCCGCTGGTCCCCACGGTTGGCATACTATCGATCGCGGCTTCATTTATCGTGTTGATGGTCGCGCTGGTGCTTCCACGCTTGTTCGGCAGGCTGACGAGTAAATACTGACAAATTGTACAGCCGATGAACCAGACAAACTTTTGATCGAGGGGAAAAATAGCAATGTTGACATCCATAAAAGATCGCAGTGTCATCGTAACCGGTGCTTCGAAAGGTATAGGCAAGGGAATAGCCAGGGTCTTTGCAGCACAGGGTGCCAAGGTAATGATAGCCGCCCGTGGCGAGGCAGCAGCCAAAGCGGCTGCCGATGAAATCACCGCTGAAGGAGGTACTGCGCAATACGTGCTTTGTGATGTGACCGATTGGGATTCGGTTAAAAATATGGTCGACACCACGGTCAGTGCGTTTGGCGGACTTGATGTCCTGTGCGCCAACGCAGGCGTATTTCCACAATGCAAGATGGTCGATATGGATCCCGCCGAGTGGGATCAGGTTATGTCGACCAATCTGAAAAGTTCCTTTCTCTGCGTCAAGGCCTGTATTCCGCATTTCGAAAAAGCCGGCAAGGGTCGGGTTGTGCTTACCTCTTCTATTACAGGCCCGGTAACCGGTTATCCCGGTTGGGCGCATTATGGCGCGTCGAAGGCCGGGCAACTGGGTTTTCTCAAAACGGCTTCCATGGAACTCTCCCGATACAATACAACCATCAATGCGGTTATGCCGGGTAATATCATCACCGAAGGTCTGCAGGATCTCGGCCAGGAATATCTCGATACGATGGCGGCTTCGATCCCCTTGAAGCGACTCGGCAAGGTCGAGGATATCGGTAATGCCGCTCTGTTTTTCGCATCCGACGAAGCCGGCTATATCACCGGGCAAACGATTATCGTCGACGGCGGGCAGATACTTCCGGAATCACTTGAAGCGATTGCCGAAATCTAGCGTTTCATCCATCTGATCGTTACGGACTCAGAGCCGCAGAGCCGCTTTAGTGCAAGGCGTAACTCTGTGGTCTGCCTCGAGTGCAGCGCGTCTCGCTGAACCCGTAATGCAGAAAACCGAAGCTTTAGCTTGCAGTCCGAATAATTCAGACATTGCAAATAATAATTGACTGATTGGAGGCACTATGAATGCCCAACAAATGTCTCATGATGAGCTGGTGGTGCGGCTCGCAGCGCTCGCGGAGAAGTCTCTTTGTTTATGGAACGTTCCGGAAAACGCGACGGCCCGGCTGATCAATCTGTCGGAAAATGCCACCTACCTGGTCGAAGACGCCGAGGGCTTCCGTTCCATCCTGCGTATTCATCGTGAAAACTACCATAGCAGGAACGCCATCGAGACCGAACTGGCCTGGATGAAGGCCCTGAACAGGGAAAGTGAGGTGGTGACGCCCGGTACCATAAGTGGTCGAAATGGCCAGATAATACAAACAGCGGGTATCGACGGTTTGCCGAATCCCCGTCAGATGGTGATGTTTGAATTCGTTGAAGGCGAGGAGCCGGATGAGTCCCAGGACCTTGCCGGCCCTTTCGAACAACTGGGAGAAATCGCCGCGCTGACGCATATCCATTCCATCGACTGGCAGCGACCGGAATATTTCGAACGTCTGGTCTGGGATCTCGATACGGTTTTCGGCGAGCAGCCAACCTGGGGTGACTGGCGTGACGCTCCGGCTATCGATGCGCATGCACTTGCTACCCTGGAGGCGCTGGAAAAACTTGTTATCGAACGCTTGCAGAATTTTGGCAAAAACAGTGAACGATTCGGTTTGATTCATGCGGACATGCGGTTGGCGAATCTGCTGATCCATGAAGGAACGACCAGACTGATCGATTTTGACGACTGCGGTCTCGGCTGGTTTTTATATGACTTCGCGGCCGGCATCAGTTTTATGGAAGATCATCCGCAGGTTCCGGCTTTAAAGCAAGCCTGGCTCAAGGGTTACCGGAAGCATCGCGCTGTTTCGGATGAGGAAGAGCAGGAAATCGATACCTTCGTCATGCTCCGACGAATGGCCTTGCTGGCCTGGATAGGTTCGCATGCCGAAACCGATCTTGCCAAACAGCAGGGCCCCGAATTCACCCGGGGTTCGGTGAAACTCGCGTCCCGTTACCTGGAACAGACCGCTTAGGCTAATTGTCCGGATTTGTATGCCTGTTCTCAGAAATAAACTGCAACCGTGTTGATGAACAGCTTCCTGTCAACCTCTGGGGTCCCACTGTCAAGTGCATGTCATGACTTGTAGTTACCCTGTCAGGAATGGTGGAGATAAAGAATGAGTGAAGCGAAACTCGAATTCCTTGAGCGTTCCCGGCATTACTGGAATCCCGGCAAAACCCAGGATTGGCAGGATATGGGTGTCGATCTGGTCATCGACAGGCGGGAGGGTTATCACCTCTACGATATGGATGGCCGGCGGCTTATCGATCTTCATCTGAACGGTGGAACCTATAACCTTGGACATCGGCATCCGGAGCTGGTCGAGGTGCTGAAAGCCGGAACCGCGCGCTTCGATATGGGTAATCATCACTTTCCGGCGCTGGCCCGGACAGCTCTGGCCGAAGAGCTGGCGGCCTGCGCGCCGACACCGGACATGCATTACACGGCCTACGGTTCCGGCGGCGGTGAAGCGATCGATATTGCCCTGAAAACCGCCAGACACGCGACGCAGAAAAAGAAAATCGTCTCGATTATCAAGGCCTATCACGGACATACCGGACTTGCGGTAAAAACCGGCGATGAACGGTTTTCCAAACTGTTTCTCTCGGAAGATACCGCGGGCGAGTTTGTCCAGGTTCCGTTCAACGACCTCAACGCCATGGAGGATGCGCTCAGAGGGCGTGACGTGGCGGCGGTGATCATGGAAACCATCCCTGCTACCTACGGTTTTCCGATGCCGCAGGAAGGCTATCTGCCTGGCGTAAAAAAACTCTGCGAACGCTATGACGCGCTGTATATCGCCGACGAGGTGCAGACCGGCCTGATGCGCTGCGGGGAAATGTGGGGCTGTACGAAATACGGCATCGAACCCGACATCATGGTCACGGGCAAAGGCATTTCGGGCGGCATGTACCCGATTGCCTGTGTGCTGATCAGCGAAAAAGCCGGCGGCTGGCTCAGCGAGGACGGCTTTGGCCATATCTCCACGATGGGCGGCGCGGAACTCGGTTGCGTGGTGGCGATGAAGGTGCTTGAAATTATTCAACGGCCTGAAGTGCGTTCGACGGTCGATTATATTTCCAACTATATTCGCGCCGGTCTCGACGAAATCAAGGCGATCTACCCGGACTTCTTTCTCGGCATCCGCCAGCATGGCGTGGTCATGGGGCTGGAATTCAATCACCAGGAGGGCGCCAAACCGGTCATGCGTCATCTCTATGAAAATGGCGTCTGGGCGATTTTTTCAACCCTGGACCCCAGGGTGTTGCAATTCAAACCGGGTCTGCTGATGACGCAGGAATCCTGTGAGGATTTGCTGCGGCGGGTGGAAATCGCCATAGGTCTCGCTCAGGAGGAAGTTATGGGGAAAGCGCGCAGGAGGAGTTACTGATGGACGCGCCTACGCAGAAACTCGTCGATATTTCCGACAGCGACGCCGCCCGGAATTCGATTGCCGACCTGATTCTGGAGCAGGGTCACTGGGCGACCCAGGTTTTCCAGCGTTACGATCGCGAACAGGTTCAGGCTATCGTCGACGCGGTGGCGGCCTGCATCGAAGAGAACGCTGCCCGTTATGCGGAATGGGCGGTGCGTGAGTCCGGTTTCGGGGTGGTCGAGGACAAGACGCTTAAAAACCGACTGACCGGTAAACCGCTGGTCGATTTTTACCGCAACGATGATTTTATCAACCCGCAGATCGACAGCGTGGCCAAGATCGTTCGTATTCCGCGTCCGGCCGGTGTTGTGTTTGCGCTGGCGCCGTCGACCAATCCGATCGCGACGATCAATTTCAAGGTGCTGATCGCCCTGATGACGCGCAATGCCATCGTCGTCAGCCCGCACCCGGCGGTGCGCGAATGCTGCACCGATGCGGTCAGGACCCTGGCGGCCTGCGCGGTGGCCGCCGGTGCGCCGCAGGCTTGTATTCAGGTGATCGAAAAACCGACCATTCCGCTGATCGATTGTTTTATGAAGTCCTCGAAAACCAATCTGATTCTGGCAACGGGCGGTACTGCGATGGTCAGGGCGGCTTACTCCTCATCGAATCCGGCAATCGGCGTGGGCCCGGGTAATGTGCCGGTATTTGTCGATGACAGCGCCGATCTGAAAAAAGCCGCGCAGCGGATCGTCGACTCCAAGTCCTTCGACAATTCGGTGCTCTGCACCAATGAGTCGGTGATGATT
>JAGRHW010000201.1 GCA_020444765.1 Gammaproteobacteria bacterium
GCGCGGTGACCGGGTTTGTCATCAGCGTTGCGTGTTGTTCCAGGAACAAAGGGTCGATTGCCACGGTCCGGTGCGGATCGAGTGCTTCATTCAGTGCGGCCTCGGTGCAATCCAGTCCCAGCGGCAAGACAAGGCAGATGGCGTCGTCCGAGGGGCGTTCGCCCTTGTCGACCGTGATGCCGGCATCCTGCAAGCGCTGGCTGAGCAGCGCTTTTGCGGCAGAATCCGACTGGCTGATCCAGAAACTTTGTCCGCCGGGAGCAGGTGCTTCAGCTGGTGCTGGGAGTTGTGGTTTGCCTTTGTCGTATCGGTAGAAACCCCGGCCGCTTTTTCGGCCAAGCAGTCCCGCTGTCAGGCGTTGCCGGGTGATAGGCGAGGGCCGGTAGCGCGGTTCCTGATAGTATTGTGTGTAGATCGATTCCATTACCGGGTGGGAGACATCGAGTCCGGTCAGATCCAACAGCTCGAAAGGACCGAGTCGAAACCTGGCTGCTGTGCGCAGGGCTTGATCGATCGTTGCTGCATCGGTGATGTTTTCTCCCAGCAGACGCAACGCTTCGGTTAGATAGCCGCGACCCGCGTGGTTAACGATAAAGCCGGGTGTATCACTGACCCGGACCGGCTGATGGCCGAGCCGCAAAGCCAGTTGTGTCAGGCTTTCGGATACGGTCGGTGCGGTGAGGGCGGCATCGATGACTTCGACCAGTTTCATTAGCGGAACAGGGCTGAAAAAATGCAAGCCCGCAACACGTTGTGGATGTTTGCAGACGGAGGCAATGGCGGTAACCAATAGCGAAGAGGTATTGCTGGCCAGCACGCAGTCGGTCGAGACCACGTTTTCAAGTTCGCGAAACAATGCCTGTTTGGCCTGCAGGTCTTCGACGATAGCCTCGACCACACAGTGGCAGGTGCTCAGTTCCTGCAAGGACGACAGCGGTAAAAGCCGTTCCATGGCTTGTCTGCCCGCGCTTTCCTCCAGCCGGCCCTTGTCGGTCAACATGCGGAACGTCTCGCCGAGCGCCGCGCGGGCTTGTTCGGCGGCGCCGTCGAGCTTGTCGTATAACCTGACTTCAAGGCCCGCAAGAGAGGCGATCTGGGCGATGCCGCGTCCCATCAGGCCGGTGCCGACGATGCCGAGTACCAGGTTCTGACTCTGCGCATCAAACATTTTCAGTATCTCCTGGTGACAGGCCTGTTATGTCCTGAAGTGCTTTGCATGACTCTTTACCAAGCAGTTCAAGTGTGGCGAACAACGAATTCGTCCAGGGCCGCGCGCTCGGTTTGTAACTGGTTTTCCGGTGCGGTGGTATCTGCGTAGCCAAGAGCCAGGCCGCAAACGACCTGCTCCTGTGGCGGCAGTGCCAGCACATCAGCGATCAGGCGATGATAGTCGATCCAGGCGGCTTGCAGGCAGGTGGCCAGGCCACGCGCCTGCGCGGCCAGCACCAGGTTTTGCAGGAACATACCGTAATCCAGCCAGCTTCCACGGGCAAGACGGCGGTCGATCGTGAACATCATGCCCACCGGCGCGTCAAAAAAACAGAAGTTACGCCGGATCTGAGCGCGCATGCGTGCCGTATCGCCTTTTTTGATGTCGAGCAGACCGTAGAGATCCCAGCCCACTTTACGACGGCGTGCCAGATACGGCTCGAAAAACTCAGTGGGGTAGTAATTGTATTCCGGTTGGTGCGAAGCATCCTGCTGGTCGAAAGCGGTGCAAACCGTGTCGATCAGCCGGGCGCGTGTGTTGCCGCCCAGTATATGAACCCGCCAGGGCTGGATATTGTTACCTGACGGTGCGCGGGCAGCCAGTTTCAGGATCTCGTCGATCAGGAACGGCGCTACCGGGTCCGGCAAAAAGGCGCGAATCGATTGGCGGGATAAAATCACCTGATCTACCGGATGTGTCGCTCTGTTTTCCGTCATGATGTCATGTGTGCCTGGGTTGTAGTTGTTCGAATTTGCAAAAAAGTCATCAGCCTGCAAGATGCTCGCGAATCATATTGCGCGCGATCACCAGTTGTTGAATCTGGGTCGTGCCCTCGAACAGGCGAAACAGGCGTACGTCACGGTAGAAACGTTCGATACCGTATTCGGCCAGATAGCCGGCGCCACCGAAAATCTGCACGGCCCGGTCGGCGACACGGCCGCAGGTTTCGGAGGCAAACATTTTGGCGCAAGACGCCTCGGTGCCGACGTCGAGCCCTTCATCACGTTTGCGGGCGGCATCGAGAACCATGCAGCGGGCGGCGTAGATTTCGGCCTTGCTGTCAGCCAGCATGGCCTGCACCAGCTGGAATTCGGCGATGGGTTTGCCGAATTGCTTGCGCTCGCAGGCGTAACGCAAGGCATCCTGCAGCATCCGCTCGGCGGCACCGACCGAAATCGCGGCGATGTTGATACGCCCCTTGTCGAGCACTTTCATGGCGGTTTTGAAGCCGACGCCTTCGCGTTCACCGATCAGGTTTTGCGCGGGCACCCGGCAGTTTTCGAAAATCACGTCACAGGTATGCGCGCCACGATGGCCCATTTTCCGGTCCGGCTTACCCAGCGACAGGCCGGGTGTGTCACGTTCCACAATAAAGGCGGAAATACCGCTTGCGCCTTTTTTCTGCGGATCGGTACGCGCCATGACGGTGAAGATGCCGGCTTCCGGCGCGTTGGTGATATAGCGTTTGGTGCCGTTCAGCAGATAGCTGTCGCCGTCGCGTTGCGCCGTAGTGCGCAGGCTGGCGGCATCCGAGCCGCTGTCCGGTTCGGTCAGGGCAAAGGAGCCGATCAGTTCTCCGGTGACCAGGCGCGGCAGGTAGCGCGACTTTTGCGCCTGGGTGCCGTCGATGACGATGCCCTGCCCGCCGATGCCGTTATTGGTGGCGAACAGAGAGCGGAAGCAGGGCGAGGCGTGGCCGATTTCGAACGTGGCGAGCACTTCTTCCTCCATGCTCAGGCCCATGCCGTCATACTCTTCAGGGATAGAGAGCCCGAACAGGCCGAGGCTCTTCATCTCCTCGACGATGTCTTCTGGAATACGGTCGGTTTCGGCAACCACGCCCTCGTTGGGGATCAGCCGCTCGCGCACGAAGCGGCCGATGGTATCGAGCAACAGATTGAGCGTTTCCTGGTCTCGGATCATGATCTGTATTCCTCCACGACCGCCCGCTTCAGCGGCGAAATTTATTTCTGATGTTTACGAAAATCCGGCTTGCGTTTTTCGCGGAAGGCGTTACCGCCTTCAGCAGATTCTGCAGTTTCGTAATACAGCTTCAGTGCATGCATGGCAAGTCCGCCCATGCCACGAATCATCTCGCTGTCGACGTTAAAGGATTTTTTCGCCAGTGCGATGGCCGTCGGGCTTTTTTCGTTGATTTCGTCACACCACTTTTTGACTTCGGCATCGAGCTGATCCAGCGGTACCACGGCGTTGACCAGGCCCATCTGCAAGGCTTCCTGGGCTGAGTAACGGCGGCACAGATACCAGATTTCGCGGGCCTTTTTCTCTCCGACCACGCGTGACAAGAGAGCAGTGCCGAAACCGGGATCGACCGAGCCGACCCTGGGGCCTGCCTGGCCGAGCTGCGCATTGTCGGAGGCGATGGCCAGATCACAAATCGTGACCAGCACATTGCCGCCACCTATCGCAAAACCATTGACACGTGCGATCACTGGTTTGGCGATATCGCGGATAACGCTTTGCATTTCCTCGATCGGCAGGCCGATAACACCGCGCCCGCCGTAGCCGCCATCGTGCGAACTCTGGTCGCCGCCCGTGCAGAAGGCTTTTTCGCCGGCACCGGTCAATACTACAACTCCGATGCTACGATCGTTGTCTGCGTCCTTGAAGGCGTGAATCATTTCCTCGCAGGTCTGGGCGCGGAAAGCATTGTATTGTTGGGGTCGGTTGATAGTGATAGTGGCTGTGCCGTCGGCCTTGGTATAGAGAATATCCTGGTATTCCATAAGTTGATCCTCGAAAAATTGATGGATAGGGGCGGGGCGTCAGCCCGCCATGGTCAGCCCGCCGGAAACGCTGATGACCTGGCCGGTGATAAAGGCTGCCTCGTCACTGGCGAGGAAAGCCACGATGCCGGGCAGGTCTTCCGGCTGACCAAGCCGCCCGAAGGGGATGGCCCGGGTCAGCGCGCCTTTGAGTTTTTCGCCCCGTTCGCCTTCGCCAGCGAAATCCTGGAACAGCGGCGTGTCGGTCGGGCCCGGGCAGACCACGTTGATATTGATTTGCTTGCGTGCCAGCTCGCGCGCCATGGTTTTGGAAAAAGCCACCAGGCCGCCCTTGCAAAATGCGTAGACGGCCTCGCCGGAGGAGCCGACCCGTGCCGCATCGGAAGCAATGTTGATGACGCGGCCACTGCCTCGCTCGGCCATGTCGCTCAGGACGGCATGATGCATATAGAGTGCGCCGTAGAGATTGATATCAACGATTTGTTTCCAGAGTTCGGCATCGGTCTTGAGAAAAGGCGCGGCCTTGTCCCAGCCGGCATTATTGACCAGTATGTCGACCGGCCCGAGTTTTTCGCGTGTTGCCTCTACAGCGGAGATTACCGAGGCTTGCGAGGTGAGGTCGACCGGCAGGGCGAGGGCATTGCCACCGTTTGTCCGGATGTCGCTGGCTACAGTCTCAGCGGTTTGTTCGTTGATATCCAATATTGCTACTTTGGCACCGTCCTCGGCAAAACGCCTGCAGATGGCTGAACCGATACCGCCGCCTCCGCCGGTGACTATGACTACTTTGTCTTGTAAGCCTTTCATTCTTGTCCTCCGCGGCCCACTGCCGGGCCTTATTAAAAATAGTTGCTTGTTGTATTCAGAACCCGTTTTGGGTTTGAATAGCCACCAATCAGTACAGGGCTTATCGATGAAAGATCTTTCTACCGAAAAAAACCTTGCCTCGATCGAAATCAATAACCGTTTGTTTTTCCGTTTCTTTCAGGCTGCCAACACACTGCACACCAAGGGCACGCAGGCGCTGGACGAATTTTGTATAACCACCCAGCAGTGGTCGGTGCTTGGCGCCTTGTCGCGCCCGCAGGCAGCCGAGGGGATGAGCGTTAACGAGCTTTCCCGTTATCTTCTGGTCAGCCGCCAGAACCTGACCGGCATTCTCAGGCGGCTTGAAGCCGCCGGTTATATCGAGCGAACACCCGGCGAAGAAGATCGCCGTTCGCGCAGAATCTGCCTGACCGCGGATGGTGAACAACTCTGGACCCGGTTGGCCGATCCGATTGCGCATTTTTACGACGCGGCGCTGAAAGGCTTGTCCTTTGACGATCGTCTGGCGTTTATCCACTACATCAGCCTGCTGCAGAAAAATATGTCCAAACTCTGAGCGGGCATCAAGCCCGGTACTGCATCAGCTTCTGCCGGGCAATGATGACCTTCATGATGTTGGCCGTGCCGTCGCCGATCTGCAGCCCCATCACATCCCGGTAGCGTTGTCCGAAGCCGTAGTCGGCGCCATAGCCGCCATGGCCGTGGGTCAGTAAACACTGGTGGATAATGTCGCAGGCCAGTTTGGGCGCCCACCATTTACACATGGCAGCCTCCGCGGTGTGCGGCATGCCCTGATCCTTGAGCCAGAGAGTGCGCAGGCAGAGCAGGCGGCAGGCTTCGTAAAGGGTTTCCGACTCGGCCAGCGGAAAGCTTACACCCTGGAACTCGGCGATCGTTTTGCCGAAGGCCTCGCGCTCCTGGGCATAACGCCAGGTTTCGTCGAGAGAGGCGCGGGCCACGGCCAGGCACTGTAGACCGATCAGGGCCCGGCTGTAATCGAAACCCTGCATGACCTGCACAAACCCCTGTCCCTCATCACCCAATAACAGGTTTTCGCTCAGGCGGACCTGATCGAAGAAAATCGAACCCCGGCCGACCGGGCGTGTACCGATGTCGTCGAACTGGGTGCGGCTGATGCCCGGCAGATCCATCGGCACCAGAAAGGCGCTGATGCCGCGGGCACCATCCGCTTCAGAGCCGGTGCGTGCGAATACCACTGTAACATGGGATTGGGTGGCCATAGAGATCGAGGTTTTCTCGCCCGATAAAATAAAATCACGGCCGTCACGCTCAGCTTTGAGTTTAAGGTTGGCGGCATCGGAGCCGGCGCCGGGTTCGGTAAGCGCGATCGCGATCGACTTGTCACCGGACACGACCTGCGCCAGCCAGTCCCGCGCCTCATCTGAACGGGCGTGCGAAAAGACGATCTGTCCGCACAGTGACGCCAGCAGGTTGACGTAAGCGACATTAAAATCGCCGTATGCAATCTGCTCCATCAGCAAACCGCTGGTCAGACAATCAACGCCCAGACCGCCTGCTTCCTCAGGCAACTCCGACCCGAGAAAACCCATCTGCCCCATGGCGGAAATGATCTCAGGCTCTATGCACTCCGCCTTCTCACGTGCCCGGTAACCCGGAGCGAGCTGCTCCCTGGCAAAGCGTGCGGCGGCATCAACCAGCGCCTGTTGTTCGGAACTCAGACTGAAGTCCATCGCCATCCTCCACCTGTTGTTATTTGGCTCAGATTAGGAAGAGACAGGATTTATGTCAAGTAGTTTACTTAAAATTATATA
>JAGRHW010000202.1 GCA_020444765.1 Gammaproteobacteria bacterium
TCGCTGTATCGATCCAGCCCGATGGGGCCGGCCGATCAGCCGGATTTTATCAATGCCGTCGTGAAGGCTGTAACCGGGTTCAGCGCACTCGATTTGCTCGACCGCCTGCAGGCCATCGAGCAGCAGATGGGACGGGTCAGGGACGGGCAGCGTTGGGGGCCGCGAGTGATCGATCTCGATCTGCTGCTGTTCGGTTCGGAAACAATTGCGACACCCCGGCTGACGGTGCCGCATTACGGTCTTGCGGAGCGTGCCTTCGTGCTGGTGCCGCTGGCGGAAATCAATCCCGGGCTGATGATTCCAGGTCAGGGCGCTTTACAGGGCCTGCTTGAAAGAACCGATTCGGCAATGATTGAAGCATTGGAGAAGCTTTAAACCATGGATTACAGCTATATAGCGGTCGAAGGTCCTATCGGGGTCGGCAAAACGACGCTGGCACGGCGTATCGCCGAGTCAACCGATGCCAGAATTCTGTATGACCCGGAGAGTGAAAACCCCTTTCTGGAGGATTTTTACAACAAGCCGGGCAGTTACGCCCTGCATACCCAGCTGGATTTTCTGGTACGCCGATCGGCGTTGCTGGATGAGGAATTGCAAACGGTCGGATCAGAGCCGCTGGTGACGGATTTTTTGATCGCAAAAGACCGTTTGTTTGCTGAGTTGACGCTCAATGAGGACGAGTTGTGGCTCTATGAGCGTATTCACGAGAAGCTGGTGAGCGCCTTGCCGGCACCGAGTCTGGTCATCTATTTACAGGCCCCTCCCGAAACTCTGATGGCGCGTATCGAGACGCGTGGCATCGGCTTTGAACAGCGGATGGCCAGCGGTTATCTGCAGCGTTTGTCAGACGCCTACGCGACGTTTTTCCATGAATACAGCGAAACGCCTTTGCTCATTGTCAACGCGGAGGAAATCAATTTTGCCGATAATAACCGTGATTATGAAAATCTGCTGGAACAGATCGGCGAGGTGGGTGCCGGGCGGCATTATTTGAATCCTTTGCCGGCTTGATTTATAAGCTGAATTGAGACTGGTCAATAATTTTGATGGGTTTAGAAGTATAATCGATAACCGTCCAGATAAGCAATTATCGGACTGTTGGCATAATTATTCACAATTGAGCCAGACTAGTTGGTATGATTAGTGATTTCGGGCGCCATAGTTTATACACTGTTAATAGACCGTATACGGCTTGAAAGCCGTGTCAGCGATCTGTCTGCACCGGATGCATACATACATGAATGACAATCACACTTTACGGGTGGCAGTTTTAGAAGATGATGCGGATCAGGCGGCCCGGATGCACAGCTGGATCAGTGGCGGCGGGCATAGTTGTACGGTCTTTTCCGATATAGAAAGCTTTCAGCGGGAATTCCGCAAAAGCTACATTGACGTACTGGCCATAGACTGGGGGCTCGGTGAAGGGTCCGGGCTGGATGTGTTGCGTTGGTTGCGGCGCGACGCGGCGAGCGATGTGCCGGTGATTTTTATCACCGCGCGCCAGGCCGAAGAAGATATCGTTACCGCACTGGAGGCTGGTGCCGATGATTACCTGGTCAAGCCCGCCCGCGAAAAAGAAGTGCTCGCAAGACTCAAGGCGCTTGCCAGACGGGCGCAGCCCGAGGCCGAGGTGCTGGAGTTTCCGCCCTACCGTTTTGATACCGGCAATCGCCAGGTGATGGTAAACGATGAGGTGATCCGGCTCACCGAGAAGGAATACGATCTGGCGGTCTTCATGTTCCGCAACCGTGGCCGGGTGATGTCGCGCCAACACCTGCTGACCACAGTCTGGGGCACCTCCGCCGAACTCAATACCCGTACGGTCGATACTCATGCCAGTCGCTTGCGCAAGAAGTTGCAGTTTTCCAACTCCGGCCGTTGGAAGCTGACTTCCATTTATCAGCACGGTTACAGGCTCGACGAGTATGTGCAGCAGTAAGCTTTGTGTTCTTTCTCTGCGGATCGGTGATTAGGGTTCCACGTGCCTGATTTGTTCCGACAACCAGGATCAAGGTTTCTTCTGAAGGACTGGCCGGCAATCGTGCTGTTGGCCTTGTTTTCGATTTTTTCGTTGCCTGTCAGTGCCACTCCTGAATTTCGCAGCGAGAAGCTGGTGACTGTCCAGCCAGGCGAAACGCTTTACGAAATTGTCAAACGGGAGATGCGTTCTCCTGAGCACTGGCCGGCGATCGCCCGGCACAACAATATCCAGAATCCCGCCACTATCCGGCAGGGGCAGGTTATTCGCATACCGCTTATCTACACGCGTTCCAAGGAGTCGGCAGTTGTCATATTCGTCAAGGGCACGGCGTCCCGCCGTCTGGTCGATACCGGTGATGATGCCAAGATCAGTCGTGGCGATGCGGTCAATGTCGGTGACCAGATAAGAACCGGGCACGACGGTTTCGTCAGTGTCGAATTTCGTTCCGGCAGTGTCATTAATGTGCAGCCGGACAGCCATATTTCTATCGTTGACATCGATTGTGAAGATAATGCCAGCGATTGTATTATCGAAATCTATGCTGAAAAAGGCGGTGTTCAGTCGCGGGTCAATGCACGTGAAAACCAACCGGTACAGTTTAGAATCAATACACCGAGTGGTTCGGCGGCGGTGCGCGGCACAATCTTCGATATCGATACCGGCATGGAGCAATCGGCGACCGGGGTAACCAGTGGTCAGGTCGATATGATTGCCGAGGGCGAAACTGTCGAGGTCGACAGAGGGTTCGGTGTTATCTCCGAGGCTGGTAATCCACCGGGCGCTCCTACACCGCTGTTGCTGCCGCCTGTCTTTACCCAGGTGCCCAAAAGACTGGTCAAAGGTGAAGCCTTGCAGTGGTGGGCGGATCCGGATGCGGCGGCCTATCAATTGCAATTCTCCGAGGATGAGTCGGCCAGCAAGGTAGTCAGCAGCGCACTCGTGGAAGAGCCCAGCTACGCGTTGATGGATGAGCCGCGTGGCGACTACTACCTGACATTGCGATCGGTCGATGAGCTGGGCCTTAAAGGGTTGCCAAGCATGACGCCGGTGCAATTGGTCAGCACCCGTGCAAATGCGGCTACGCCGGGTCTTGACGGTGCTCTGTACGGTGCCTCCGCGGCTTTTACCTTGGCATCAGGGGTCAAGGGGGCATCGGGTTACGAGATACAGGTTTCGGCCGACCCGGATTTCATGTCCTTCCTGGGTGTCGATGTCGCTGTCGGTCAGGGGGCGGATGTAGCGATCGAACCCGGTGCTACGCTATGGGCGCGCAGCCGGGCCGTTTTCGAGGATTACAGAGTCGGGCCCTACAGCGAAGTGGTAGAGGTTTCGCGGCCTTAGGCCTGATCTTAAACATCGTGACTCTGCTGTGATTCCGCTGCGTCTGATCGGATTTTCTCTAGGCCGGGGTTTTGCCGGGTCCTGACGCCACTTGATTACGCTCTCCTGTTGTAGCACCCTTGACCGACTACAATAAAAACACCTGCGTTCAACTTAGGAAACATCAGCGAATCCATGCCCAGATCAACACATTCCATTGGTCGGGTCAGTTATTTATCGCTGCTGGTATTCTTTGTCCTGTTACTGCTGGTCGCCCTGGTTCTGGCCTGGGCCAGAGTGACCGAAAAGCCCGATACCCTGATTCATGACCTGTGGGCGCATTTCGACAACAGTCCGCCGCCGGAAGATGTGGTCATAGTCGCGATTGATTCGACCAGTCTGCATGAAATCGGGCGTTGGCCTTGGTCGCGCGATATCCAGGCGGCACTGATCGAGAAGCTGACCCATGCCGGCGTGAGGTCCGTCGCCATGGATATTCTACTGACCGAGCGCGACCGTGAGTCCGCCGCCAATGACTTTCTGTTATCGCAGGCGATTGCCGAAAACGGCCGGGTTATTCTGCCGATTCTTACCGGCGAATATATTGCCGGTAATATCAATCCGGAACTCTTGCCGATACCTGAAATGACCCTGGCAACAGCCGGTCTTGGGCATGTGTTTTTGCCTCTGGACCCGGATGGTATTGTGCGCCGTGTCTATCTTAAGTCGGGCTTCAAGGCGCCGCATTGGTCGACCCTGAGTCTGGCGCTGGCGGAGTTGACCGGTGAAGTGCCTGTGCAACTGCCGGGATTGCGTATGCAGGATGATGTCAGACGATACTCCTGGATGGCAGATCATCAGGTGATGATTCCGTTTTACGGCGAAGGCGGGTCATTCAGGACGGTCTCGGCGAGCCAGGTTCTGCAAAATGAAGTTCCTCTCGATCAGCTCCAGGGCAAACATGTCTTTGTCGGCGTAACAGCAGTCGGTCTGGGCGATATACATCCGACACCGGTTTCCTCCAGTGAGCATCCGATGTCCGGCGTCGAAATACACGCGACGGTTTTTGCCGGGCTGCGTGACGGGCGGTTGGTGACGGAGACCGGGAAAGATATCGACTATCTGATTATTCCGGTTTTGCTGCTGATCATCATTTTTTTCTATGTAAGGTTCTCGCCGAGTATCGCCTTGTCAGGCGCTTTTCTGATCGCCTTCGTGCCGGTGGTGATCAGTTTCTTTCTCTATATGAGATACCGGCTCTGGTATCCGCCTTTGACCGCCTCGATTCCGATACTGACCAGTTTTCCGGTCTGGAGCTGGCACCGTTTGCAATTTGTCTCTGGTTTTATCCAGGAACAGATTGACGAGATGGACTCGGAGAATCCGACGGTCTCCAGCTCCGACAGCGATTCCCTGGCAAGTTACCTGGATGCCTGCCTGCATCATCTGCCGCTGAAAGGCTGGAAATTTATCAGTGATAACAAGATTTATCACAACGGCGCTTTAGGTCTGGATATCCGTTATGAAAATACCGGCGAGACATGGAAAGCGCTGGACTCGTATTACTACAAGTCCTACAAATCCACCGACCGGCTTTTCATCTGCCTGAACATTTCTGATGCCCGGTATGCCGGGGAAATCACCCATATGATAGACAGCCTGTCGCGGGTCCGGGACCGTCAGGTTATAGATAACCGTATCGATACCGTCGAGCGCTTGCAGATCAAGGCCCAGCAGCTCAGTTCGCGGATGGAGAATCTGCGTCGCGTCAATGTGGTGAGCGAAAGTATTTTCCACGGGAGCCCCGCGGGTCTAGCGGTTTGGAATATGGCAGGGGAGTTTGTCCGGATGAACGAACTTGCACACGATATGTTGCCTGAGGTGTTGGGTAAGGAGCCGGAGTTTCGGGTTTTTCTGCGTGGTATCGGTCGTGATCCGGATTATGAAGATGCTGCGTCCTGGCGTGCCTTGCTGATGCAAAAGACGCCCTGGCAAATCGAATACGATGTGCCGGGCGAGGAAAAAATCATCGATTTCAGCGTGATCGGCGAGTCATTCGCCGATCGCCTGCTGGTGGCGAGCATCGTCGACGTCAGTGCGATTCGCGAGAGTGAACGCGCGCGTGCCGAGATGATGGAGTTTCTCTCGCACGACCTGCGCTCGCCGCTGATTTCCTCGGTGTATCTATTGTCCGGGCAGCAGGAGACCGCTTCGGGTGAAAACCTGGAAAGCCTGGAACGTATCGAGAGCAATATCAATCGCAGTCTAGGCATGATCGACGATCTGCTTAATCTGTCGCGTGCGGACAACCTCAAGCAAGAAGAGCTTGAACCGGTGCTGTTCGATAACATCGTCAACAACTCAATTGACCAGGTCATGCCGCAGGCCCAGGGAAAGTCCATCGCAATCGTGTTGGAGGAAAACGAAGAAGACGAGTTCTGGGTCAAGGGCAATGCCATATTGCTTGAGCGTGCCTTGATCAATGTGCTTGGTAACGCCATAAAATACAGCCCCGAACAGACGCGCATACGGGTAAGGGTTTTTGTGCAGAACAATCATATTGTCTGCGAAGTCATCGATCAGGGCATAGGCATGGACGAGGCAAAGATTGCCACGTTGTTTCAACGCTTCAAGCGGGATGAATCCGTGGAGCGTGGTTACCAGGGAACAGGCCTGGGCCTGGCTTTGGTGGCGCGAGTCATTCAACAGCACCGGGGTAGTGTTCGGGCCGAAAGCCCGGGCAAGGGCACGCGGGTCGTTATTGAACTGCCTCTGGACAGCGAGGTCCATCAGGAATCCTTTAAAGCCTAAAAATAAACCGGAAAAACTGTGAACCGGTTCACGCTTTGGTGGCCCCAGGATACCCGGAAGGCCGTTGTTACATTCTTTTTACACTGCTGGCTTCCCGTGCCGTCCTGCCTGTTGCAGTATGAAGATCTCTACAACCCGGAAGTAGAGATCTTTCACTAAAAAGGAATTTTATCATGATCAAAAATACAACTCTTTCCCTGTTTGCTGTCGTCGCCCTGTGGCTTTTCGCTGCGGTGTCGTTTGCTGATGTCGTGAATATCAACAAGGCCGATGCGGCGGCATTTCAACAACATCTGACCGGTATCGGTCCGGTCAAGGCCAAGGCTATCGTCAGCTATCGTAGTAAAAACGGCCCTTTTGAGCACATCGACGACTTGAAAAATGTCAGCGGTATCGGTGAGGAACTGCTGAAGGCCAATCGTAAATCCTTGTCT
>JAGRHW010000203.1 GCA_020444765.1 Gammaproteobacteria bacterium
CAGGATCCTCATCGCTATGGTGTGGTGGAGTTTGACGCCAATGACAAGGCGGTATCGCTTGAGGAGAAACCTGCCAGACCGCGCTCGCATTATGCTGTGACAGGCCTGTATTTTTATGATAACCAGGTCGTGGAGCTGGCTAAAACCCTTAAACCTTCTGCCCGGAACGAGCTTGAGATAACCGATCTCAACCGGATTTATCTTGAGCAGGGCCGGTTACATGTCGAAAAAATGGGTCGTGGTTTTGCCTGGCTAGATACCGGCACGCACGACAGCCTGCTGGAAGCCGGGCAGTTCGTTGCAACCCTGGAAAAACGCCAGGGGCAGAAAATCGCCTGTCCGGAGGAAATCGCCTGGCACATGGGCTATATCACGACAGAACAATTGCTGGAGCAGGCTAGTTTTTTTGACAAGACTGGCTACGGGCAATACCTGAAGTCGCTGGCTGGTGGTCGCTAGTTGGTTTTCTCGAATTCTGGCTACGGACGATATCGACACTCGTTGGTGTAATAGTGATCCCGTTAAACGGCTGAATATATCCGGTGTACAAGCCTTAGTGGTGAAATAGATGACAAATGACTCTGCAGAAACCGTTGCCCCTGATATACACGACCGTGTCAAAGAAGCCTATGACGGTTTGCTGGGAGAAAAACTGCAAAAGCAAACCCGAAAACGTATGCACTGGATTCGTGACAATGTTAAGGGGCAAGTTGTACTGGATATCGGATGCAGTCAGGGAGTCGGGCCGATTCTATTGGGTCGGCAGGGAATTTCAGTCACCGGTATCGATATCAGCCAGAAGTCCGTGGATGAAGCCAATGAGGCGTTGAGAAGTGAACCTGAAGCGGTACAGAAAAATGTCACATTCAAAAGGGCTGACTTCTTGGCCTATGAATCCGGGCAAACGGGTTTAGATACTATAACCATCACGGAGGTGTTGGAACACCTTGATGAACCCGAGCCGTTTATCGAAAAATCCTACAACCTCCTGAGCCCGGACGGGACGCTTATCGTTACCGTCCCGTTTGGTATCAACGATCATCCGGATCATAAAAAAACCTACTATTTCCATGATCTCTACACCATTTTGTACAGATACTTTGATTTGCAAGAGGTGACAATCCTTGGGCGATGGATAGGAGTCGTCGCGTCAAAAAGAGCAAGTCCTGAGCATCAAACTGCTACAACTGTCGATATGGAACAGCTTCGGAAGATCGAAGCGGCCTTTTATCAGATTGACCGGGAGGGGATTGAGCTCAGCTCTCTTTATCGTGGGCAGCGTGATAATGCGAATCAGAAATATAAAGAGCTTTGGGACAAGGTCCGGGAACTGTCAGATCAAATCACCAGGCTAAACGGAGTCGTGAACATGGAACGGCAGAAGTCAGGCCAGTTACAGCAAAAGATAAACAGATATGAAAACTTTGCCCCCATCAGGATCGGCCGATATTTGAAGCGCAGAGTCTCGTCTGCCAAAAATAAAGTTACAGGAGCTTTCAACACGGTAACTGCAATGCCGGGGTTGTCGGTTTTATTCAACAGGACTGTTGACAAAGACACTGAGAAGCGCGACATCAGGCTTGATAAGCCGCAAGCGAAAAACCTGGTGATCAGTTACTGTTTTACGCCGTACGTAGACACAAGCGCCATCGTGATGGCGAAGCGTATTATCGATAACAATAAGACGGTGGATGTCGTGTATGCGGACATGAGCAGCGTCCGGGGCAGGGATGAGGACTTGACTTCCCTGACGAGCGCACTGGTCTCAAACAGGATTGAGCTGGCTTTATCAAGTGTCTCCTTTAGCAGCTGGGACAGCATCCAGTCTTTTTCTGAACAGATGATGCGAGTCATAGAGAGTAACAAACTCGAGCAATACGAAACGATTTACAGCCGGGCCATGTGGCCCGCATCCCACTTCGCGGCTTTCGATTACAAGAGGGCTTACCCGAGTACAAGATGGATTGCCGAATTTTCCGATCCGCTGCTGTTCGATATACACAGCAAGGAGCGCATTTCAAAAATAAGCAACAAGAACTATATTCTTGAAATAGACCAGGCTCTGAAAGAAAAAAATATTACCTTGCCTAAAAACAACAATCTGTTTTTCTGGTGCGAATACTTGCCGTATCTGTTTGCCGACGAACTGATCTTTACCAACAGGAATCAGCTGAAATATATGGTTGAACGGCTTGAGCCGTGGCTGCAGGATATTGTGCGTTCAAAGGCAACAATAAAGAACCAGCCGGTGCTGGCGGAGAACTATTACCATAAGAAAGAAAGTGACTATAAGCTGGAGTCGGCAAAAGTCAATCTGGCGTATTTTGGAGCGTTTTATGAAACCAGAAAACTCAATGATATTGTGCTTGCGGTAAAGGAACTTGCCGCAAACGATGGTGCAGACAGAGTGTGCTTTCATATTTTTACGAACCACAAAGACGAGTTGCAGAAGCTTGTCGATGAGGAAAAACTTTCGGACAATTTCAGAATAAACGCCTATGTCGGTTTTCTTGAGTTTCTGAACCTCACCACGAAATTCGATTGCCTTGTTTTGAACGACGCCATCACAAAACCCCACAAGCCGATAAACCCTTATCTCCCGTCAAAGCTTTCGGATTACCTGGGCAGCAAGACGCCAATCTGGGCCATCTACGAAGATAGCAGTATTATTCAGAGCGCAAGTGATATTGCCTACAAATCGCCGATCGGAGAGATTTCTCAAAGCCGTGAGGTTTTAAAACAGATTATCAGAGACTGCAGCGGGAATGGATAATTCAACGGAAGAAAACGAAGAAACTCTTTCCTACGAGGAAAAATATAACAGGCTTTTAAAAAAGCACAATACAAGTAGCGCAGAATTGAAGAAGGCCGAACGTGAGCTGAAGATATGCCTTTCTTCCGCTTCGTACAGGCTGGGGCATCTCTTTATTCATGAGACCCGGTCGATTAAGGATTTACTCAAACTGTTTGGCCGTATCAAAGCAATAAAAAACTCTCGAATAAATACAGGACAGCAACAGATATCCGATCTTGAGGGCCCAAAAAAAACCGCAACGGTTACGGCCGGGCGTTCAAGTTTCAAAAAAGGGATCAGTGTTCTTGTGCCCACCTACAAAGGGGAAAAAACGATATATCGGGCGCTTTTATCCTTGGCGCAACAGGACATATCGCCGGCTCTCTATGAAGTCATCGTTGTTATCAACGGCGAGGAAGATAGTACCGGGCAGATAATCGAGCAACTTTGTTCCGAGTTTCCTGACCTGAACCTGCGGGTCATCAAATCGCGCGAAAGCGGGGCGTCTTTAGCGAGAAATCTGGCTATCAATAGCGCAACTTTTCAGTATACGGTTTTGCTTGATGATGATGACGCATTGTCAGTGACCTACCTGAGCTCGATGTATAAACTGGCCTCCGAACACGCTATCGTTCTTTCGCAGATCATCAATATTGAAGAGGGTGTTGTCGACTCTTCAAACCCCATAAACAGGCAGGTGCTTCGCGCGGACCAGTTTGTTGAAAATGCGTTTAGAGCCTGCCCCGGCGTCTTAACCATCAACGCCTGCAAGCTGATACCGACCGCCTATATGAAGCTTGTTGAATATGATACCCGGCTCGGAAGCGGGGAGGATATCGTCTTTTTCAGTGAGCTTTTCAGCCGCTTCAGTTTTCGCTTCAAGATTGCCAAGGAAGCCTTGTATTTCAGGTATGTCGAGAAAAACTCGGTTTCAAGACAGCCGGTTTCATTCGAATTTAATGTTGTTGAACGGCTTAAAGTGATAGACAGGGTATATCGGGCGTCAAGGCAAACCTCTGACAAGGAGATTCGATACTTCCTGGAACAGAAAATCGTCGCTCAGATTTCATTTATCAACATCTATTTGCAGGAATCACCGGAAGCTTATTCACAAGTGCTTGCCGAAATTGAAAAGTATCACTTCAGCGATTTTCCTTTTGAGATGCTGGAAGGAAGCACTGGTGACAAGACCCTCTGACGCTCTTCTGCAAAGCCCGCACGCCGTCAGCTTAGGTTTTTGAAAAAAAGAAACAGTTTGAACTTCAGCCCTGTAGTTATCCTTGTCAGGTAAAGTGCCAGTCTTGGTAAAAAATCCTGTCTGGTCTGTGCATTACCCCTGTTCCGGAGTTTTAGCTGTTCCCGCACAAAGGTTTCTAGGCCCGGATACACTTTGCGCAGATACAAAAACTGTATGAAGTAGTACTTTTGTTTGCTTTGCCCCTCGAAACGTGTGTTGGCGGCAAAGTCATGTCGTAATTGCAAGCCGGGAATGTAGTAAAACTGGTCGCTGTGGGCTGAGAAATAGCTGATTAATCGAAATGCCAGTACGATGCCTTCGTTGCCTTTCAGATTTTCGTTAAACCCCCCTGCATTAACAAACCATTTGCGGTCCCACAGTGAAATCCCTTCGGCGTCGATCAGACTGGGGCATGCCTGGTTCCCCGGGTTGTAGTGAGGAGGGGCCTCATCAAGTCGGTTTGTGACGACCCGGCCCCGGACGGCAATCAGTTTCGAGTGGATAATGTTTTCTATGGCCACGGGATCAAAGGACTCCAGTATGCCGTCGGCATCGACGAACATCAGCACTCGGCCGCGACAGAAGTCAGCGCCCAGATTTCGGCCGCCACAACATCCCAGGTTTTCATTGGTTTTGATATATCGGTCAGCTTGGCCCCGCAGAATCCCCGCAGCCTTGTTTTGCAGGCCGTTGTCTATCGCCACCAGCTCAAACGGCCCGGACGTGATCGTTGCATGGATTGAATCCAGACAGGCCTGAATTTCCTCTGCACTTTCTCTATAGGCTACGATGATGACACTGAGTTCAGGGGGCTGTACGGATCGATGGGGGCCTTCTTCAATCGTGTCTATCGCATCCCTGGACGTTAAGGTTTTGATTCCGGTCGGTGAATCGAGAAGCGTCTGAAGTGTGTCAAATAGTCTAAAATCGTCCATTCAATTACCAGCAATCGGGTTTCCAAATGCGACGCGCCGTTGAACGTATAAGTAATCTTGCAGCCAAGCTGACTGACAAGTCGCGGGTAAGCATGAGAATGTTCTACGGTTCCTGCCTGGCTAACCTCAGATACCGTTTGAACAGCCGCGATTATAGCATGACCGCTACTGTTGGATTAGCCGTCACAGATGCCGGTCAGGGGGTCGCGTATGGAGACTATTTCACGGCGCTGGAATTGGCTGCTGAACTGGAAAAAGCCGGTTTGCGGGTGATCTATCTCAGGCGGCATGCCGGGGACTGGTACTGCGAAGCAGCCAAGTGCGAGACGGTGATCAGTCTGTTGGAGAGCTTTAATCCGGAAAAAATCAAATCCACGGATTCACAGTCGCGACCGCTCTGTATTGCCTGGGCCAGGAACTGGTTTGATCGGTGGCGCGAGGCCAAAGGGATTCACAGCTACGATCTGTTGCTGGCCAGCAGTGAGACAGCGGCGGCTTACCTGAGCAGCGAGACCGGGTTGAATGCAGAGCTGTTTCCACTGGCGACATCGGCACCCCGGTTTTATCAGAAAGCCGGCGTAACCGCCTATCAGCGGGATCTGTGTTTTACCGGTTCCTATTGGTACAAGCCCAGGGAAATTGAAAGGCTGCTGGATGTCAGCAGACTCAGCAATTACCGGCTTGATATTTTTGGCGAAAACTGGGAGAACAGTGAAAAGTTCAGCTCCTTCTGGCGGGGGTTTCTTGATTATGAAGCCCTGCCTGAGGTCTATAAAACAACGAAAATCGTGCTGGATGATGCCAACTTTGCTACCAAGCCTTACGGTGCGGTCAATAGCCGGGTTTATGATGCGCTGGCTGCAGGCGCCCTGGTTTTAACGAATGGCGGGCTTGGGGCGAAAGAGACGTTTAACGGCTTGCTGCCGGTCTATTCAAGCAGCGAGGAGCTGCACCGGCAAATAGATTTTTACCTGAGCGACGAAGAGGCCAGGTTGGCGAAGATCCTTGAACTCCAAGACTTCGTTCTGGCGCAACATACCTACGCGCATAGAGTCACGCAATTGCTCAAGTTACTGGCGCAAAACAAGTCTCTGCCGGATTCCCGGGGCGGTCACTGATTTTGACCGGCCAAAGAGCCAGGTAGTATACTGACACGTTACGCAACCCTGACTCAAACTCCTGTGCACTATCTTCAAATCGCTTTTTACCGGGCCTACGCCGATATTAAAACCGAGGCTTCGAGGTCGTTCATTGGCTTTGCATGGTGGATTGTGGAGCCGATCCTTTACATGTTGGCCTTTTATATCGTTTTCGAGTTGGGTTTGCGGCAGGGAGAGGAAAACTATCTGGCTTTTTTGCTGACAGGCCTCATCCTCTGGAAGTGGTTTGCCAGCACCATTACCACCAGTAGCGGTATCATCAACGCCAATCGCGGCTTGTTGAACCAGGTATATTTGCCCAAATGGATTTTCCCGCTTACAGTCGTCATCGGAAATACCTCGAAGCTGCTGATATCCTGCACGGTTTTGATTCTGTTTCTGATTGGTTACGG
>JAGRHW010000204.1 GCA_020444765.1 Gammaproteobacteria bacterium
CTATCTGGCGGACTTCGGCGCGCTCAACGAAAAAAGCGAGGACACGGAAAGCCAACTCCGCACACTCAATTTCCAGAGTGTCCGGCAGACCCGCAAACTCTGGCAGCAAAGCCTGTTCGTGCGCTGGGAGCATGAGAAATTCGATGCCGGTGACGAAAGCGGCACGATCAATCTGATTCTGCCCGGCGTCAGCTGGTCGCGCACCCTGACACGCGGTGGCGCCAATCCTTATTGGGGTAATCACCTCGCCGTGCAGTTCATGGGTGGCCACACCTCGCTGTTTTCCGATATCAATCTGTTCAAAACCGTGTTGTCGATGAAGTGGCTGCGCACCTTCAGGTCGAAACACAAGCTGATCATGAGCCTGGACTACGGCGCTATCGCCAGCGATGAATTCAGCCAGATCCCGGCCTCGCACCGTTTTTACGTCGGTGGCGACCGCAGTATTCGCGGCTTCAAATACCGCTCCATTTCACCGGAAGACGATGACGGCAATCTGCTCGGCGGTCGCTTCAAGGAAGTCGGCAGTATCGAGTACGATTATAATTTTTTCGAAAAGTGGAGTGCCGCCGTGTTCCTCGATGCCGGGCGCGCGTTCGACAAATTTGACGAGCGCTATCACGTCGGCACCGGTGTCGGCGTGCGCTGGCAGTCGCCGGTCGGCCCCTTGCGGCTGGATATGGGTTTCGGCATCAGCGAAGTCGATATACCGATACTCTTTCACCTGTCGATCGGGCCGGAGTTGTAATGTTACTGAGCCTGCTGCGAATCACTTTCACGACCCTGGTTGCCCTGCTGGTGATCAGCCTGTGTCTTGCCGCCTGGTTTCTGGTCACTGACGAAGGTAATCGCGAGCTTGCCAATCTCGCCCAGTACCGGGATTCGCGGCTGTCGATCGAGCTGGAAGACGGCAGTCTGCTGCGCGGCCTCAACGCCCGTTCATTTGGCTGGCAGGACGAAAAACTCGGGATTCAGGCCGAGGGCATCGCCTCGGATTGGGACGCTCGCTGCCTGCTGAAGAAAACCTTTTGCGCCAACGAGCTGTCGATCGAACGACTTGCCGTCAAGACCCGTTCAAGCGGGCAGGAAAAACCGCAACGCAGTGACGCCATCCGTCTTCCGGAAATCCGCCTGCCGATCTCGCTGGACGTAAAACAGCTTGCGGTAAAACAATTGCTGATAGATTACGCCGACCAGGCCCAGCCGCTGTTATTTGAAAATATAAACCTGCGTGCCAGCTCCGATGGCGAGCGGGTTTCGATCCAGAGACTCTCGGCCCGATTCCGCCACATCATCGCCAGCGTATCCGGACAGATCGATTTGCGCGAACAGTACCCGCTGTCACTCAAGCTGGGAGCGATCCTGGAAAAGCAGATCGCCGGCGAGGATCTGTCCCTGCTGGCGAACCTGGAAGGCTCGCTGGCCAGTCTGATGGTCGAGGCGGAAAGTGTCGGTGCGATTGAGGCAAAGCTGTCCGGTGCCGCCAACGTGCTGGCGCCGGATATTCCGACCCACGCCCGCCTGACCTGGCAGGAGGCCGGCTGGCCGCTCAAGGAACAAACGCTGGTCAAGGTATCGGATGGGAGTCTGGATTTACAGGGCGATCTGACGGATTTCAGCAGCAAATTGACGGCCCGTGTCAGCGGAAAAAATATTCCGGACAGCCATGTATCGCTGGCAGGTCTGCTCAACACGCAACGCTTCAAGGCCGAGGCGGTCGATATCGATACACTCGAGGGAAAGATACTCGGCGAGGCCGAACTGGATTGGTCGGACAGGCTCGCCTGGTCATCCAATCTGCATTTTTCCGGCATCAATCCGCAATCTCTGGCGGCCGGATTTCCGGGCGATCTGGCCGGTAATCTGCTGGTCACGGGCCGGCTCAATGACGACCGGAGCTGGGAACTGCAAGTCCTGCCCGCGGTCATTCAAGGCCAGTTACGCGGCCAACCGCTGCACGCGCATGCCATCGTCCAGCACAGCGCCGAGCAGCGCTGGCAAATTGAAAGCCTGCGCCTGATCAGCGAGCAGAATCATCTCGAAATCAGTGGCGAGATCGCCGATCAATGGAATCTGGCCGGGCAAGTCGATTTACAGCAACTGCATCTGCTGATGCCGGACGTGGCCGGTTCCATCGCCGGTGAGTTTTCCGTACTCGGCGCCTTGCAGACACCCGATGTCAATTTTCAGCTGCAGGCGCCCGCCCTGCACTGGCAGAAATACTCGCTGGACAATCTGACGCTTGGCGGCAAGGTCCGCGAGTATGCCGAGACCGACAGCCTGTTGCGGCTGAGCCTCGACAGACTGACGATCGACCAGCAGGTCTTCAACAATCTGGAGCTCAAGGCTGACGGCAGTCGCGCGGCACACCGCTTCAGCATCGGCGCGGACGGGCCCGAGGCAAGCAGTCTGCGAGCAGATGTCGAGGGCCGACTCAGCAAGGCGCTCGACTGGCAAGGCACGCTTCTTGGGGCGACCGTCGCGATCCCGCAGCACACGCTGCGGCTGGCCGATAAAACCGGCCTGAGCTGGCAGCAGAACGACAAGACATTCAGCGTCGATCCGCATTGCTGGCAAAGCGACCGCCAGGGGCGCCTGTGTCTGCTTGAACCCCTGCTGGCCGCTGCCGATGGTCGCGCCGTTCTGCGCCTCGACGATTACGCTCTGCAACAGCTCGACGGCTTTCTGCCGGAAAACACGCGATTGAGCGGCAACGCGACCGTCGACGCGACGCTAGGCTGGGGACCGGCCTTGCCCGGTGGATTCAGCCTGGAGCTGGAAGCCGACATCGGCGACGGCAAGCTGCAGGTCGACGCCTCCGGAGCCGGCGAAGCACTCGATTTTTCCTGGCAGATCTTATCGCTGAGCGCGCGGATGGATGATCGATCGATTCTTGCGAGCGCCGATATCGAGTCGCAGGCGCTCGGCAAGGCGCGGGCCCGTCTGTCGATCGATCCCACGATCAAACCACTGACGATTCAAAACGGCGAAATCAATCTGGATGGCTTTGATCTCGGGTTTCTGCAAACGTTTTTCCCCGATTACCAGGAAATCGGTGGTCGCTTGTCCGCCAACGGCAGGCTGACTGGCCCGCTTCGCGAGCCCGTCTTCAACGGTCGTGTCTTGCTGGAAGATCCCGTCATCAAATCCGCCGGGCTGCCCTTGTCAGTCACCGGCGGCAAAATCGAGGCAACGATCTTCAATAATACCGCGCAGATCGACGGCCGGATCGACAGCGGCAATGGCGAGGTCCGGCTTGGCGGAAATGCCGACTGGCAGGACCTCAAGGCCTGGCGGCTGGCGCTGACCGTCGATGGCGAAGCGCTGGTTATCAGCCAGAAGCCACTGGTCGAATCGGTGGTGGCGCCGGCCTTGACGATCGCCATCAAACCCCGGCAGGTGGATATCGGCGGCCGGCTGGACATTATGGCGGCCGCGATCAACATCAAGGAAATTCCCAAGGGCGCGACCACGCTTTCGCCGGATATCGTGGTCGACAAAAAGACGACCGACAAGACCGAAGACGGGAAATGGCAGATCAATACCGATGTCACCGTCGTGCTCGGCAAGGCCGTGCGCTTGTCCGGTTACGGTTTGCGCGCCCAGCTGACCGGCGACTTCAAGCTTGTGCAGCAGGATGACAAGCCCTTGCAACTGTTCGGCGAAATCACGATTCCGGAAGGTATTTACAAGTCCTACGGCCAGGACCTGACGATCCGCGAAGGGCAAATCCTGCTGATCGGACCGGTCGAGCAATCCACCTTCGATATCCGTGCTTACCGGGAAGTAGACGATGTGCGGGCCGGCCTGCATATCACCGGCAATATCGACGATCCGGTACTGACGCTCTACTCCGAACCGTTTATGGCCGATGAGCGGATTCTTGCCTATATCGTGCTGGGCCGTGATATCGACGCCGGTGAGAACAACGACAGCAACATTCTGGCGACCGCGGCGATCTCGATGGGGATTTCCAACGGCCGCGGTCTGGCGACGGATATCGCCGAGGCATTCGGTATCCGGGAGTTTAATATCGAGGCGAGCGGCCGAGGTGAAGACACCCAGGTATTGCTCAGCGGGCGGCTGTCGTCACGCCTGCTGGTGCGTTACGGGGTTGGCGTTTTCACGCCGGTCAATACGCTTTATCTGCGTTATGATCTGACCAGGAAACTCTATCTGGAAACGGCGCAGGGCCTGGAGCGGGCGGTGGATCTGATCTACTCGTTTGAATTCTAGGTGTTACGGGAAAGGTGTCAGTGGTTGCGGGAAGCTGGTTGAAACAATCCGACGCCGTCAGATCGACGGCGTCTTGCAGGGTCTGTTAATCGCCATACTCTCCGGTATCGGTTGGAAGTTCCAAGCCCCAGCTACCTTCTGTATCTGCGATCATCATTTCTTTTAAACGTTCTATGAGTCTAGCCAAAATAATCAACACTGTTTTAGTCGCTTCTACTTTACGTTTATCGTCTTACCGACGTGAAAAGTTACTTTGCCGCGACACGTTTTACACACCCAACAGGCCGGAAAACCGCAAAAGTCTCTGACCTGGTTCGCTTTTTATAAAAAAATTATATGTTGCGATTCACGAACCCGTTGACTATACCCCCGAATCAGCCCGGGGAGCAAGCCGGTGAATGTTAATTTAGCGTAATACTCTAAAGCTGATTCTGGATAAATTGACTGCTATGGACGCTAGAGAAATCAGTCGGTTGAGGTTTATTCCTTATCTGGATTTGAATTTTTCTGAACGGACTCTTCTGGCTCTTTTGTGACCGGCTCCTCATCATCATCCATAAGGATTCGATAGGCCGGCCCCTCAAGATCATCGAACTGGCCGGACTTCACCGCCCACAGCAAGGCAATCACGATAATGACGGCGAAAACCCCGCTGACCGGTATCAGTAAAAATAAAGAATCCACATCTAACCTCTGTGTTCGGGGGTTACGGCCAGGTCCCGCAACCGGGCGGAATTGAGCACCACCAGCAATGAACTGAGTGACATACCGATGGCGGCCATCCAGGGCGCAATATAGCCCGCTGCCGCTGCCGGGATGGCAATCAGGTTATACAGCAGCGCCCAGGCCAGGTTCTGACGAATCACGCTAACCGTTTTGACGGCATGCCGCAATCCATCTTTCAGAGTTGTCAGGGAGTTGGACACCAGCACGATATCGGCGTTGAATTTGGCCAGTTGCGCGGCACTGCCCATTGCGATCGAAACCTGGGCGCCCGCCAGCACCGGCGAATCATTGATACCGTCACCGATCATCGCAACCACCCGCCCCTCGGCCTGCATGGCTCTCAGAGCCTCGAGTTTTTCGGCCGGACTCATACGGAAGCTCACCTGCCGGATGCCGGTCTGCTCGGCGACCCGACGGGCCGCCCGCTCGGTATCGCCGGTCAGCAGATGTGTGGCGATGTGCCGTCGGTCAAGATAGGTAATCAGTCCGGCGGCCCCGGGACGTACTTCGTCACCCAGCAGAAACGCCGCGACAAGCTGCTCTTCACAGGCCAGCAAGACCACCGAATAGCCGTCCATAGCCAGGCTCTGCAGCTCGGCGGGCGGCAAAACCACGCCGTTTTGAGCGACCACGAAGCGGTCATTGCCGATGCTGTATTGCATTCCTTCGATGGTGCCGGTAACGCCCTGGCCCGGATAATTCCGGACATCGCTGACCTTGACCGACTGCAGATCGAGCGACTGTGCGAGGGCCTCGGCAACCAGCGCCTTGCCGAGCAGATGCTCGGAATCGGCTTCCAGTGCCGCAGCCACAAGCAACATGCTGCTGGCGGGTTGATCGGAGAAGTTTTTCAATTCACGCAGTTTCAGCTCGCCGTCGGTCAAGGTGCCGGTCTTGTCAAAATTGAAATCCGTGATCTTGCTCAGGGACTCCAGGGCATTGCCCCGGGTAACCAGCATACCGGCGGACGCCAGGGCACCGGTGGCCGCGGTCATCGCTGCCGGCGTTGCGAGTGACAGCGCGCAGGGACAGGTAACCACCAGCAATGAGATGACAACTTCCAGCCAGCGTTCGCTGCCGGCCATGTACCAGCCCAGCCCGACCACACCGGCAAAGCTCAATATGCCAAGTACGAACCAGCCGGCAATCCGGTTGGCCAGCATCGCGACCGCCGGCTTTTCGGTCTGCGCTCTTTCCATCAGGCGCAACATATGGGACAAAACCGTTTCCTGGCCGACCGACTCCACGCGTACGATAAGCGGACTTTCGGCATTCATGCTGCCACCCACCACCTGATCGCCTTCCTTGCAGGCACGCGGCAGACTCTCGCCGGTCAGCAGGGATTCGTCGAGACTGGACACACCGGAGACGATAACGCCATCGGCCGGCACGATCTCGCCGGCCAGAACCCGAACCTGATCACCCGGAACCAGCTCGGCAACCGCTACGTTTTCGTAATCGCCGGTTTTCGGGTTGAGCCGACGCGCACTGGCCGGCGTTACCCGGGTCAGCCGCTCGTTGACATCGGCCGATCGCTCGCGG
>JAGRHW010000205.1 GCA_020444765.1 Gammaproteobacteria bacterium
ATTCCCGCCTGCGCGGGAATGACGGGTGGGCAGCAGACTCTGATACAACCACTTCGTCATCCCCGAATGCTTTAGTTGGGGATCCAGCGTCACCGTCAGCTCGACCACAGCTGGGTTTCACACCTGCGAGGTAAAAGGGAAGGACGGATGAATCAATCCACGCCCATAAAAAAACCCGGCTCTTCGCAGAGCCGGGTTTTATTTTTATGCCTAAGCAGCTAAATCCGCGCCGGATCAGCCAGCCTTTTTGGTCCAGGATGAGCACCAGCCGTTGGCATTGACGGTTTTGCCCGGGAACAGTGCACAAGGCTGCCAGTCGGCGGCTTCGCCCTGAATGAACATGCAATTGCTGCAGAACTGCTCGGCTGCTGCGGTGCCGGCTTTGTCGGCACGAGGTGCGGCGGCCGCGTCATGATGGTATTTAAGGGCTTGAGCGGTCGGATCGCTTTCTTCAAGCTGAACCATTTCTGCGTAAGCGGGGTTGCTGACCAGCGCCTTCATAAACGGGACTGCAGCGGCAGTAGCTGCGGCAGTGAATAACAGACGGCGGCGGTTGTTGTTGAATTTTGCATTATTCATTGAATCAGATCTCCGTTAGTCTTTTGGTTTTATCTGCCGTGTGCCTCGGATGCCCCCCACGACAACGTTCTGTCGGAGTCAATGTAACACCGGCGATGTCAGCATAGTAGCGTATCTACGCCACATCACATTGATATTTTTCAATGTGTAATTTTTGTAAGATTCTGGTTTTTATAAATATTGAATTATATCAATGAGTTATAAACTCATCTGTTAGTTCAAATTCTCAAGATCAGGCTGGTTTCGAGGTGATCGATTCGAAACCAGCGACCACGTCCAGCAGCTCGGCGGTGATTTCATTTTGCCGGGCGCGGCGGTAGATCGAAGTCACTTCCTGCAGCCGTTCGTCGAGATTACGTTGCGCCGATTGCATGGCGGCCAGCCGGCTGGCGTGTTCGCCGGCCTGCGACTCGGCGCAGGCGCGAAAAAGCGAAACAAAGAGGTATTGCCTCAAAAGCTGGCTTAGCAGTTTTTCCTGCTCCATACTGAAGGTCGGCAGACTGCGTGACGGCCAGGCTTTTTCCCGCAAGCGCTGAAACTGTTGAAAGTCGAACGGCAGCAGCTGTTGACTGGTCGGTTGATAGAGCTGATTGCCGGAATGGCGATTGTAATACAGCATCACCGTGTGAATCCCTTGCTGCTCACGCCAGTCGTCGATTTTCAGCAGCAATTGCTGCACCGTGGCGGTGATTTGCACCGCGGCGCCCGGCACCAGAAAGATTTCCTCGACCGTTTGACTATCATGTTCCAGACTGGCGGCGGCGCGCGCGCCGATGGCCAAAATCCGGCGCTTATCCGCGGTTGGAGTCCGTTTGTCGATTTCCTCGCGGGCGTAACAAGTGATCTCTTCGTTAAAGCGTCCGCAAAGCCCGTGGTCGGAGCCGAAGACGATGGCCGCCAGTGATGTCGAACGGTTCCCGTCCTTTTCGCTGCGTGGCGGCAGCTGCAGATCTTTCAGCACGACCTGCAAGCCGCTTTCCACGGTTTCGTAATAACCGTCCAGTGCGTTGACGGCCTGTTCATACTGGCGAATGCTGGCCGCTGACAGCGCTTTCATGGTTTTGACGATGGTGCGAAGCTCTTCGAGACTGCCGAGTTGTTTTTGCAGTTGTTCGAGCGATTTCATCGTTTGTCAGGCTGCACCGGGTCTTCAAGTGCCTTGATGGCGCGACCGCTGATCCACAACACCTGCTGCCATTCCTCATCGCTGAGGTTGCCGCCGCCGGCCATGCGACGGCACAGATCCGGCAATTCTTCATGCACCCGTTGTTGCACGGCGGTTTCCGCTCTGGCGACCTGTTCAAGCGACAGCGCATCGAACTGTCCGGCATTGACCGCCTTGAGCGTGACCATCTGTTCGCTGGCGCTCTGCGGCCTGTGCTCGGCCTGTTTCAAAACTTCGCGCACGCGCCGCCCATGTTCGATCGTGGCGCGCGTTTCCGGGTCGAGGCGGGTGGAGAGGCGGGCGAAGGTTTCCAGCTCCTCGAATTGCGAATAGGACAGACGCAGATCGCCGGCGACTTGTCGAAAGGCCGGATACTGGGTTTTGCCGCCGACCCGTGAGACCGATTTGCCGACATCGATAGCCGGCAGAAGCCCCTTGTGAAACAAGTCCGGCGACAGATAAACCTGGCCGTCGGTAATCGAAATCAGATTGGTCGGAATATAGGCGGAGATATCGCCGGCCTGGGTTTCTATGATCGGCAGCGCGGTCAGCGAGCCGCCGCCGAGATGCTTGCGCAAATGGGTCACGCGTTCCAGCAGGCGTGAATGAATATAGAAGATATCCCCCGGATAGGCTTCACGCCCCGGCGGCCGTCGCAACAGCAATGACAGCTCGCGGTAAGCACGCGCATGACGGGTCAGGTCGTCGTAGACGATCAGCACGTCGCGACCTTTTTCCATAAAATACTCGGCCATGGTGGTGGCCGCGTAGGGCGTGATATAACGCAAGCCCGGCGCATCGTTGTCGGACGCCACGACCACGATGGTGTTGTCCATGGCCTTGTGTTTGCGCAGCGTGTCGACCACCCGCGCCACCGCCGTGCCGCGCTGGCCGATAGCGCAATACAGGCAGATTACATCCTTGTCGCGCTGATTGATGATGGTGTCGACCGCCACCGAGGTCTTGCCGGTTTGCCGGTCGCCGACGATCAGTTCGCGTTGCCCGCGACCGATCGGGATCAGCGCGTCTATGGCCTTGATGCCGGTTTCCAGCGGCTCGGTGACCGGTGCGCGATCGATGATCGCCGGCGCCGGGCGTTCGATCCGCCGGCGTGCTTCGACGCGTAACGGTTTGCCCTGATCCAGCACCCGGCCGGTCGCATCGATAACCCGTCCCAGCAGGTCTTCGCCGACCGGTGCGTCCGCCTCACGGCCGGTGGCGCGGACCTCGACGCCGGCGGCGAGTTTATCGCTGTCGCCGAGCAGGATGACGCCGACTTCGTCGGCATCGAGATTGATCGCCAGGCCGAGAACAGAATCCGGAAACTCGACCAGCTCTTCGGCGGTGATGCCGGGCAGTCCCTTGATTCTCGCGATCCCGCCGCCGACCTGAATGACCCGTCCGGTTTCGCGCAGAGACAAGCGCGGCGTGCCGTCCAGCGAATTAATCAGGGTGTCAAGCGTGTCGTCGAGCAGGCGGTCAAGCATGGTTCAGGTCCCAGACTTGGCGGGTTTGACGGATTCAAAGGCGTTTTCCACCCGCGCCGAAAGTTCTGCCAGATACTCGGCGAGATTCCAGTCGAGACGCTGGCCCGCGCCGCTGATCCGGATACCGCAAAGCAGCTCGGGAGATTGCGAAAATTCGATGGCGATTTCTTTGGTCAGATATTGGTGTACGGCCTGTGTGATTTTTTCGCGGGCCGCTGCATCGAGCGCAAAGGCGCTGTTGATCTGCAGCGCTTCCGGTGCGTCGGCGAGTTTTTTCCGCGCCTGCGGATCGAGTTCCGCCAGCAGGCCGATAAACCGGTCGATGATGCGTTCTTCGAGCCCGCTGTCGGCAAGATCCCGCAACACTTTTTTCGCCACCGACTGGATTGTGCCGGCCGAACGGCGGCGCAAATCGCCGAGGAATTCCTGTTCATCCTGTTGCAGTTGCCGCTGCCAGTTACCGCGGGTCTGCTCGATGTCTCCGCGCGCCTGTTCCAGCCATTGGCGTTTTTGCCGCTCGGCCTCATCCTGTGCCTGTTCCAGGATCTCGTTACGACTCAGTTCGAGTTCGGCGGTCTGTCGCTGAAAACGGGCGATTTCTTTTTTCGCCTCGTCCTCGCGTCGTTCAGCCTCGGCCAGCCGCTTGCTGATCCGTTGCTCGCGTTCGTCCATGGTCTTGATCACCGGCTGATAAAGAAAGCGTTTGAGCAGCCAGACCAGGATCAGAAAGTTGACGATCTGGGCCGATACGGTAATCCAGTCGATCGACATCAGCTAGCCTCCGGCGGCCGCGGTCACCTGGTCCCAGAACGGGTTGGCGAAAATCAGAATCATCGCCACCACGAAACAATAGATGGCGGTTGATTCGATCATCGCCAGTCCGACGAACAAGGTGCGGGTAATGGTGCCGGCCTCGTCGGGTTGCTGGGCGATTGCGCTGAGTGCCTGGGCGACCGCGCGCGCCTCGCCGAAGGCCGGGCCGATCGAGCCGATCGAGATCGTCAGGCCGGCGGTAAAGATCGAGACCATGCCGATAAGTGAGAGATTGTCCATTGGTTGCTCCTGTTAAAACCTTAGCGCTCGTCAGGCGGTGTTACGTCATGGGTAACTGTTTCTGCCGGGATTTTTTGCACGGACGTTGCCGAGGCAATATAGACCATCGCCAGTACGGCGAAGATATAGGCCTGGATCATACCGGTCAGCAAGCCCAGCAGTTGCATGACGAGTGGAAAAAAATACGGTGTCAGACTCAGTAAAATCGCCACGATTACCGTGCCGCTCATGATGTTGCCGTACAATCTGACGGCCAGTGCGATGGTGCGCGAAATCTCGCCGATAATGTTAAACGGCAGCATCAGCGGTGTCGGTTTGACGTACTGACGCAGATAATTGCCAAGTCCGTTCCTGGTGATGCCATACAGTGGTACGGCGATAAACACGCAGATCGCCAGCGCGGTGGTGGTCGACAGCGAGCCGGTCGGCGGCATATAACCGGGAATCACCGCCAGCAGATTGGCCATCGCAATATACAGAAACAGGCTGCCGACAAAAGGCAGGTATGGCCCCGGTTCCTGCTGGCTGACCTCGCGCACCTGGTCGCGTATGCCGGACACCAGTACTTCGAGCAGATTCTGCCAGCGCGAAATCGACGTACCACTGGAAAGCCGGCGGGTCACCAGCCAGGAACCCAGCGTCAGTATGCCCATCACCAGCCAGCTGAACAGAATGGTTGCGTTGAGCGAAAACCAGCCCCACTGCCAGAATACGATATCGTCGGGACTGATTGTCATGCCCCGGTCCCAGGCTGATTGCGGCTGGCCGGTAGTCGGTTTTGCAGCGAGCGACTGGCGAGGATTCGCACCAGAACAAATCCCGCGAGCGCGGCCAGCAAGCGTTGCCACTGACCATCGCCGACAATCAGATAAAAGGCCGCGAGTAAACCGGACATGCGCAGCAGCAGGCTGAGCAGCAAGGCCGTCGCGGAGAACCGGCCCCGGCAAACGCCCTCTACGGTGAACCACAGCCCCAGCAGATACAACGCGCCGAGCAACATGCCGAGGCCGAACATCGGCAGTAAATCCATCAGGTTTTGCAGATCCATACCCTCAATCACGCTTGCTCTCCTGTTTGATCCAGAACCAGGCGTTGAGACAACCGAGCGCCACGCCGATGATCAGAAATGTCATGGTCCAGGACGGCGGGCCGCTGAAACGCTTGTCGAGCCAGATGCCAAGCGCTATGCCAAGCAGGGAAGGGATCACCACCGACCAGCCGACCAGCCCGAACATGCCAAGCCCGAACCAGGCCGAACGCCGATCCTGATTGCGGGCGCGCAGTTTGCGCTCGGCGCTTTGGTGGATGCGTCGGCCGAATTCATCCGGCCGGTTGTCGGACCGCTGTTCGGGACGTTCAGCCACGCGACCGTTCCTGCAATTCGCGAAAACCGCGCAGGGTGCCGGCTTCCAGCCGGGCCAGGGCGGAGCGGGCTTTGCGTTCATGCTCGTCGAGTTCCATAAAACGTTCCTGTACCAGTGTCTGCAATTCCTGCAGATTGTCGCCCGTAACACCGTTGGGCGTCGAGATTCGCACCTCCCGCCCGCACTTGACCAGCACGCCATGATCGAGTGCCGCAAACCGTTCACGGCCTTGCGGATCATGAAAATACAAAATACCGGGCACCAGCGCCGCGACAAAATCGACATGCCGGGGTAACAGACAGAAACTGCCGTTTTCCGCTTCGGCGATCAGCTTGCCGACGCGTTCGTCGATCAGCACCTCGGTGGGCAGCAGGATGCGCAGCTGCATGACATCGCCGGTGTTGAATGCGTGTTCAGACATGCTCGCTGTCGTTCCGGGTTGCGGCTTGCTCGATATCATCGACCGTGCCGATCATATACAGGGATTTTTCGTTGATGCCGGAAAACTCTTCGTTAAGAATTCGTTCGCAGCCTTCGATGGTCTGTTCCAGCGGAACCAGCTTGCCCGGCTTGCCGGTAAACTGTTCGGTGGTGAAAAACGGCTGGGTCAGAAAACGTTCGAGCCGCCGCGCGCTGCTGACCGTTCGGCGGTCGTTGCGCGACAGTTCTTCCATGCCGAGCATGGAAATAATGTCCTTCAGATCCTCGTATTCAGCGAGCGCGCCGCGTACCGCCTGGGCGACTTTGTAGTGGCGCTCGCCGACTACCGTCGGGGTCAGCATTTTGGAGTCGGACTGCAGCGGATCGATGGCCGGATACAAGCCCTGACTGGCG
>JAGRHW010000206.1 GCA_020444765.1 Gammaproteobacteria bacterium
GTCCGGCGTCAGACCGAGACGACTTTCGTAAAAGCCAGTTTGCACATTGCGGAAATCGAACTCCCAAACCACCTGACGCCGCCAGGCCGACGGTCGCTGCCCGTGGATCAGGGGCAGTAGCGACAGGCCGGACAACTGCGGCGCGGCGGGAATCCCCAGCCAGTCGAGAATGGTCGGGACGATGTCGACCGATTCGGTAAACAATTCCTGCTCGATCCGGCCACGTGTTTCGGCATCGCTGCGCGGATCGCGCACGATCAGCGGAATATGGTAGCTCGCGTCAAAATAACCGCCCTTGTTCCACAGCCAGTGATCGCCGAGCTGCTCGCCGTGATCGGCGGTAACGATAATCAGTGTGTCCCGGTCATCACCGCTGGCCCGCAAAAATTCCAACAGGCGGCCGATCTGTTGATCGACTTCAGCCAGCAAACCGTAATAGACCGCGGCGATTTCCCGGCGCTGCTGTTCGCTGATTTGCTGCACATTGACGTCGGGCGTGCAATAACCGGTTCGATCCTGCTCCTCAAGCCAGGTTTTTACGAAGGGATGACCGGCTGCCTCGGCCGCCCGGCTTGCGTGACGCACCGGCGCCGGGATGGCCTCACTGTCGATCAAACGGTTGAACGGCTCGGGCGCAATCCACGGCGGATGCGGCCGTAACAGCGCCAGATGCGCGAACCAGGGCTGCCCACTCTGCTCCTGAATATACTCAATCAGCGCATCGACCAGATAGGCGCTGTCACTGTCTTCAGCGCGATAAAGGGCGGCTTCGCGGGTAAATCCGTCGGCAAAATAATCGCTCGCCCGGTACAGATCGCTTTCCGGCTCCGGCACGCGATAGCCTTTGCGGCGCAGCGACTCCGGCCAGCCTTGCAGATTATCCTCATTGAGTTCGGCACCAATGGCAAAGCCCGGCAGCACGCCTTCGAAGGTTCGCAACAGGGGATCGTCCGGCGACAGCTCGCGCGGGTCCGCGCTGGTGTCGGTATAACCGAACAGGCGGGGGTCATAACCGGCAGCTCGGGCCATGCGTGCAATATTGTCGATATCCGCCGCCAGCGGCGTACCGTTTCGGATCGAACGATGATTCTGCGCATAAAGACCGGTCAGCAAGGAGGCCCTGGCCGGGCCGCACGGCGCCGTTACCGTAAAATGCTGTCGCGCCAGCCAGCCGTCGGCCGCCAGGGCATCAAGATTCGGCGTTTGCGCCACCGCGTGGCCAAGGCAGGACAAAGCCTCGGCGCGCCATTGATCGATAACGATCAATAAAACATTTCCAGACATGACAGACGACTCCCGGGGCCGGCTTGCTGGTTTACGATGATTATAAAATGTCCGATGTTAAAGCAATTCGGCAGACGACGGGAAATTACAGAGGGCTTGCCCGGACGATTTCTCCGGATCAATCCAGATCGCAGTACTTCGAGGTGAGAATTTTTAAAAGGTCACGCCAGCTGACGATGCCGACCGGGTGCTTGCTGTCATCCACCACTGGAATACAGGACACCACATTTTCGTTAAATATCGCGACCGCCTCGCGGATCGTGCCGTCGAGCGGCAGACAAATAGGCTTGCGTGACATCACCTGATGCACGCGCTTGTTCAGCGACGCCACGTCGCGGGCGGTTTCTGAGGCGGTGCCGACATACGGACTGACCGACTTGAGAAGATCGCGGTCGGACAACACGCCGAATAACTTCCCGTTTTCAACCACCAGTAAATGGTGGAAACGCGTATGATGGAAAATATCACGGGCCAGACTCAGCGGATCGTCCATGCCGATCGTTACGATGCGCCTGGTCATGATTTGCCGGATATTCATGATCTGCTGCTCCCTGTAGCTCTTCCCAGCCTGTAGCCGCCGTATTCCATGTGTTGAACCCTTTTCAGGGGATTTGGGGCCTATCAGAGGTCTATCGGCCAATATGCCGGAAGGCTGAAAGTCCGAGTGCTTGCCGGCGCCTCGAACGCCGCTTTACGCCGATGATGCCAATTATCACGCAATCCCGGTATCATGGCGGGAATTTTTCTGGAGCCGTTTCCATGCCGGTGCAATCAAGCGACAATCATCCCCAGCGCTTTCATTTGAGCAACGAGCTGCACGCCCGCCCCTTTCCGGAGCTGAAGGCACCGAGCCGCGCGGCCTGTCTCGCCTTCAAGGTTCCAAAGGACGCGGTACACCGCGATCCGCTGAAAGACCGCCAGCATCTGAACAAACTGCTGGAACATTACGGCGCGCCGCTGCCGGCCGACGATATCGACCACTATTACGGCACGCTCGGCCGTGCGATGCTGATGTGGGAGCGGCATACCGAGTTTGTCACCTTTACCGTTTATGCCGACGGTCTCGGCGATAAACCGTTCGACGATGAGCTGTTCGAGATTTTCCCCGCCGAGTGGATTTCAGCCGCGCCCGGCAAGGTGCTGAGTTCCGTGCTGGTGCGGATCGAGGAGCTTGAATCGATCGATACCATCGGGCAGTCGCTGGATTCGCAATTACAAGGCTGGTTTGTCAGGGAAAGTCTGGTCGCTTCGCGGGTCATCGACGACAATGCCGTCGTCTGCGGAGACTTCCGCATCGATCAGGCAGGCCATGTGCGTTTTGCGATTTTCACCGCGCCGGAGGTCAGCCCCAGACGTTTGGGCAGAGTGTTGCAGCGGCTGCTGGAGATAGAGACCTACAAGTCCATGGCCATGCTGACGCTGCCGGAAGCGCGCCGGATAGCAGCGCGCGTCAGCGAACTCGACAATGAGCTGGCCAGGCTGGTTTTGTCGATGTCGGAAAACCAGGAACCGGAAAGCACAACCCTGGAACAGCTTCTCAAAATCGCCGCGGAAATCGAACTGCTGGTCGCCACCACCGCTTTCCGCTTCGGCGCCGCCGGTGCTTACGAGGCGATCGTCAATCAGCGTATCGAAGTGCTGCGCGAACAACGCCTGTACGGCAAGCAATTGCTCTCGGAGTTTATGCTACGACGTTTCGATCCGGCGATGCGAACCTGCCGTTCGGCGCAGGAACGGCTGATGGACCTGTCCGGCCGCGCGGCGCGCGCTTCGAATCTACTGCGTACCCGGGTCGATGTCGCCACCTCGGCGCAAAACCAGAAAGTACTGGAAAGCATGAACAAACGCGCGGAACTGCAACTACGGCTACAGGAAACCGTCGAGGGACTGTCGGTGGTGGCGATCAGCTACTACGCGGTCAATCTGCTCGCCTATCTGCTGGCCCCGGCGGCGGACGCCCTGCAGATCAGCAAGAAAATTCTCTTCGCCGGACTGATCATTCCGGTGGTGCTTGCGGTACTCGGCATGACGCGGCGAATCAAAAAACGGCTCTCGCATTGATGGGGTCGATACTCCGATAACTACCATAAACACAATAATACAAGCAGGTTAAGCATGACAGACAAAGCCATTCAGGACACATATCCGGAAGAACTCAGCCATTGCTACGGTTGCGGCCGCAATAACGAGCACGGGCATCAGCTCAAAAGCTACTGGCAACATGGCGAATCGGTGGCGCACTTTATGCCCGAGACCTTTCACACCGCGATTCCCGGCTTTGTCTATGGCGGCCTGATCGCCTCGCTGATCGATTGCCACGGGACCGGAACAGCGGCCACCGTGGCCTATCAAAACGCAGGCCGTGAACCCGGCAGCCTGCCCGCCCTGCGTTTTGTCACTGGCGCCCTGCATGTGGATTTTCTGGCCCCCACACCTGCCGGCATCGAGCTGAAACTGATCGGCAGACCCAGTGAAGTCAAGGCTCGCAAAGTCGTGGTCGACATCGAGGTTTATGCCGGCGAGACCTTGTGCGCCAGAGGCAATGTGATCGCGGTTCTGATGCCTGAGAGCATGAACCCTCAGAACTGAATTGCAAGCCTGACGCAGACCGGCGTTTTCGACCAGGCGTCGGACCAAGCGGCTTTGTTCTTTTTTCGTCGTTTTACGAAACCAACGGTGCCGCCCGGCTTCGTCGCCGGCCGATAAATAATTACAAAAACTCACTTTTTTGCTTCAATCCGCGCATGAACACCGACTATATAAAGGGCTTTTTGCTAACCGCGCTTGGCGTGCTGGTGCTGAGCTTCGACGCCCTGCTGATTCGTCTGATCGAGGCCGATTCCTTCAGCCTGCTGTTCTGGCGCGGCCTGTTGCTGAGCCTCGGCGTGACATTCTGGTGCCGCTACAGCCAGCCGGGTTGCCGCTTGATTCAGTTCGATGCGGTTTATCTGCGCTCGGCGTTTTTTTACGCGCTCAGCACGGTCGCCTTTGTCGTTGCAATCAACAAGACGCAGGTCGCCAATGTGCTGGTCATTATCAGTACCGTGCCCCTGTTTGCGGCCCTGATTGCCTGGCTGTTTCTCGGCGAGAAGTCGCCGCTGATCACCTGGATCGCGATCGCCGTCGCCATGCTCGGCATCGCGCGGGTGCTTTCCGACTCCTGGCAAAGCCCGACGCTGGGAGGCGATTTACTGGCGCTGGTCTGCAGCCTTTCGATCGCCATAAAATTCGTTAATGATCGCGGCGTTCGCGATAGAAACATGACGCCCGCCCTGATCCTGGCGGGCCTGCTTATCGCCGGCGCCGGGTTGTTCGCCGGGCATCCTTTGTCCCTGCAAGGCAATGACTGGGGCTGGATGCTGCTGCTTGGATTATTCGTTATACCGGTCGCCTTCGTGCTGATTACGCTCGGCCCGATGCGGATTCCGGCGGCCGACGTCGGCATGCTGATGCTGCTGGAAACCGTGATAGGCCCGCTGTGGGTCTGGCTGTGGCTGGATGAGGCGCCCGGCCGCGCGGCCCTGCAGGGCGGCGCGATTGTGATCGCCACCCTGTTTGTTCACGGTCTGTTTCAATGGCGCTACGGTCGCGCATGAACAACGCGCTCAAGGGCCCGGACTGTTAAAACGCGTTGCTGATTCCAAGCAAGGCGGGATTGTCACGCTGGATGACAAACACCGGTATCGCCTGCAAATAAGCGCTAAAACGACCTTTTTGCTCAAAGCGGTGACGAAACGTGGACGCCGCGAAATAATCGCCAAGTCTCGGCACGATACCGCCACCGATATAAACACCGCCCAGCGCGGCGAGCGTCAGGGCCAGATTGCCGGCGACCGAACCGAGCAGGCCGCAAAACGTTTGCAGTGCTTCCTCGCAGCAGCTGTCCGATCCCTGAAGCGCTTTGTCGGTAATCTGCGCCGGTGAAAGTTCCGCCGGTTTTTTACCGTCCAGCTTGCTTATAACCTGATACAGATTCTGCAAGCCCATCCCGGAAACCAGCCGCTCGGCGGAAACATGGCCAAAACGCTGCCAGCATTCCTCAAGAATCGCGCACTCGCGTGGATTACCCGGGCTGAGACTGACATGGCCGCCCTCGCTTTCCAGCGGAATCCAGCGTCCGTCGGCGGGAACCAGGCCCGATACCCCAAGCCCGGTGCCCGGCCCCAGAACGGCGATTTGCTCACCCTCCACAGCTTTAGCGCCGCCGACCTGATAATAATCCGCAAGGCTCAGCGACGGAATCGACATGGCCAGCGCGGTAAAATCGTTTTTGAAAATCAGCCGTTGCAGGCCGAGTTGTCTGCGCGATTCCTCGATCGAAAACGACCAGTCGTGATTGGTCATATCGAGCCGGTCGCCGCTGACCGGATTGGCGATCGCCACCGCGGCGTCGACAATCCGCGGCTGGCCGGCCCATTCAAGATAGGCGCGCACCGCCTGTACAAAATCCGGATAATCGCTGGTGGGCAGCACGTGTTGCCGGCTGATTGAGCGATCGGCCAGCAGCAAGGCGAAGCGCGCATTAGTGCCACCGATATCGGCAAGCAGTTTCGGGTATTCGGTCGTCTCGGTCATGGTTTATCCGGCGGGTCGGGGACAGACAATCAGTTTAGCAATTAATCGTTTTTGCCGGAAAAATTTCCAGCCCGACGGCTTGTCCTTTAAACTGCCTTCGTCCTCAGGCCGGAGCATCACGACTTATGCAAAGCAACGGATTTTTACTGTCTTTTTTGAATATTGCGGCAACGTTCTTTGTCCTGCTGATCGGCTTTGGGCTGCTTGCCCTGATCGTGATGTATTTTGTCGATATCCGGCAGACCAAACACACGATCCGCCGCAATTATCCGGTCATCGGCCGCTTCCGTTATCTTTTCGAAAAGCTCGGCGAATTCTTTCGTCAGTATTTTTTCGCCATGGATCGCGAGGAAATGCCGTTCAACCGCGCCGAGCGCAGCTGGGTCTACCGGGCCGCCAAGAATGAAAACAACACCGTGGCCTTCGGTTCGACGCGCGATTTGCGCGTGCCGGGCACGGTGTTTTTCGTCAACACGCCCTTCCCGACCCTGGACGAAAACGCCGCCAGCGTGCGGCAACTGGTGATCGGTCCGGACAGCGAAAATCCCTATGCGGTCAGCTCGATCGTCAATATCTCCGCCATGAGTTACGGGGCGCTCTCCAAGCCGGCGATCCGCGCCT
>JAGRHW010000207.1 GCA_020444765.1 Gammaproteobacteria bacterium
GGTTCGTCTTCCGGCGTTGCCGTTGCGGTGCAATCACTGGCGCAGGAAATGGGCGTGGTCTTTATGGCCGGTCTGACCCATTCCAACGACACGACCGGCAAGGACAAGCGGCGCTACGGCTTCCGGCATTTCTTCAATGCCTATATGTCGGGCGCGGCGCTGGGGCCGGTACTCGAAGCGGAATACGGCAAGGAGCGCAACGCTTACCATCTGACGGCCGATTACACCTGGGGCTGGACACAGGAAGAGTCGATCAAAAATACAACCGAAGCCCTTGGCTGGAAAACCACCCAGACGGTCAAGACGCCGGTTGGCGCGGGTGACTTTTCGCAGTACATCACACCGGTACTGAACTCCGGCGCGGACGTGCTGATCCTTAACCACTATGGCAAGGATATGATCAACTCGCTGACTCAGGCGATCCAGTTCGGCCTCAAGGACAAGCAGGCCAACGGCAAGAACTTTGAAATCATCGTTCCCTTGTTCTCCCGCCTGATGGCACAGGGCGCAGGCGATGCGATCAAAGGCATCATCGGCACCACCAACTGGAACTGGTCACTGCAGGATGCCGGCTCCCAGGCCTTTGTTAAATCCTTCGGTCAGGAATACGGCTTTCCGCCATCCCAGGCCGCCCATACCTGTTATGTACAAACGCTGCTGTACGCTAACGCCTGTGAAATGGCCGGCACGTTCTATCCGCCGGAAGTGATCAAGGTGCTGGAAGGCTTCAAGTTCGACGGCATGGGCAATGGTCCGACCGAATACCGCGCGGCTGATCATCAGTGTTTCAAGGATGTGCTGGTGGTTCGCGGTAACGAAAACCCGAGCAGTCAGTTCGATCTGCTGAAGGTCGTCCAGGAAGTACCGCGTGCCCAGGTCGAATATGACCCGGCGATATTCGGTGGTGAGCTGGGCCCTTACGAGGTTTAGTCAAAACCTTCGCAGTCCGGTCCCGGCTGCCTGATGGCCGGACCGGCGTTTCATGATAGGGTCAGTCTCTGGCCCTGGGTGCATTGACGCAAGTGGCGCTTATCTGGTTGCCACTTGCGTTTTTTACAAAAAGCGGCGGCACACATCATGGATGCATTTCTCCTGCAAATTCTGAACGGGCTGGATAAAGGCGGCGCTTATGCGTTGATCGCACTGGGCCTGACACTGGTGTTCGGCACGCTCGGGGTGGTCAATTTCGCCCATGGCGCGATCTTTATGATCGGCGCGTTTTGCGCGGTGTCGGTGGAAAAACTCCTGACCCTGTCAACCAAGGTCAAGGACGAAAGCATTACCTTTTTCGAGGCCTACAAGGAAGAGCCTTATCTGATCAGCTGGTTCGGTGAAACCGGGCAGACGATAATCGATTACTCGGTGCCGTTGTCGATCATTATCGCGATTCCGGTCATGATGCTGGTCGGGTTTGTCATGGAGCGGGGGCTGATCAGGTTTTTCTACAAACGGCCGCACGCCGATCAGATACTCGTCACCTTTGGTCTCGCCATTGTGTTGCAGGAAATCGTCCGGCATTTTTTCGGGGCCAACCCAATACCGCAGCTGGCGCCCGACATCGTTGCCGGCAGCGCCAATGTCGGGGCTGTGTTCGGCCTTGGCGACAATGTGGTTTATCCATGGTGGCGGCTTATCTATCTGGCTTTCTCCCTGTTGGTCATAGGCCTGGTGTTTGCCTTTTTGCAGTTGACGACATTCGGCATGGTGGTGCGCGCCGGCATGCAGGATCGCGAAACGGTCGGCCTGCTGGGTATCAATATCGAGCGGCGATTCACGATTGTTTTTGCCATCGCGGCGGTGGTCGCGGGGCTGGCGGGCTTGATGTATACGCCGATTCTGCCGCCTGACTATCATCTCGGGATGGACTTTCTGGTGTTATCTTTCGTGGTCGTGGTGGTTGGCGGCATGGGTTCGCTGGGCGGTGCCGTGCTTGCAGGTTTTCTGCTTGGCATATTGCAGTCCTTCGCTTCGATGAATGAGGTCAAGAGTATTTTCCCCGGCATCGACCAGATCATTATTTATCTGGTGGCGGTGATTATTCTGCTGGTCAGGCCGCGTGGTCTGATGGGCCGCAAGGGTGTGATGGAGGATTGATATGAAAGATGCATCTCTGAGAAACGACCTGCTTCTGATCGTCCTGTTTGCTGCGGCCGTGCTGACCATGCCCGTCTGGCTGGCGCCTTTGGGCGCCGCTTACCCGGATCTGATGCAAAAGTTCGCGATCTACGGTTTGTTTGCCATCGGCTTTAATATTCTGTTCGGCCTGACGGGTTATCTGTCCTTTGGTCACGCCGCGTTTCTCGGCGTCGGTTCCTACACCGCGGTCTGGTCGTTCAAGCTGCTGACCATGAACGTTTTGCCGGCGATTGTGTTCGCTGTGTTGCTGGGCGGTTTGTTTGCCTACATCATCGGTTTTGTCAGCCTGCGCCGGTCGGGGATTTATTTCTCGATACTGACCCTGGCGTTTGCGCAGATGTCTTACAATCTTGCGTATTCGGTGCTGACGCCGATCACCAACGGCGAGACAGGCTTGCAGTTAAGCATGAATGATCCGCGTATCCTCGACCCGGTCCTGACCGGCGGAGGATTGCCCTCGACCAGCCTGTTTGGCCTCGGCATGAAAGGTTACCCGGGTTTTTATTTCTGCGCGGCGTTGTTGATCATCGGCTTTGTCGTCGCACTGATGATCGCCCGTTCCCCGTTCGGCATGATGCTCAAGGCCATCAAGTCGAATCAGAACCGGATGCAATACACGGGCTTCAATACCCGGCCTTATCTGATCTGGGCGTTTGTGATTTCCGGCATGTATGCGGGACTGGCCGGTGGGCTGCTGGCCGCGACCGATCCGCTGGCCGGCGCCGAGCGCATGCAGTGGACGGCCTCGGGTGAGGTCGTGCTGATGACGATTCTCGGCGGTGTCGGCACCATGCTCGGCCCCGTTCTGGGCGCTGCCGTCATTAAGTATTTCGAGAATATATTTTCCTCGTTCAACGAAAGTACGCTCAATGCATTCTATTCGTTTCTGCCTGATTCGGTTCGCGAGGTCGCGGTTTCCCTGTCGGGCATGTTCGTCGGTGAAGGCTGGCATCTGACTCTGGGGCTGCTGTTCATGATTATCGTGATCTTTCTACCCGGCGGTATCATGGAAGGGTTTTCAAGAATATTCGGTCTGTTCAAAAAGCGCCGGGACAAACCTGCAGTAAAGAGTGAATCCACCGATCATGAAGCCGCCAGACCGGCGCACGCAGCGGAGTAGGAGGAGAACAGCATGGAAAATGTCGTACTGCATGTCGCCGATGTCCAGAAAAGTTTCGCCGGCCTGCATGCACTGAGCAATATCAATCTCGATATCCGGCAGGGTGAGACCCATGCGATCATCGGTCCCAACGGTGCCGGCAAGTCGACGCTGCTGAATGTTTGCATAGGGCGTTTGAAGCCGGATTTTGGCACGGTCAATTTCCTCGGCACCATGCTGACGGGCAAGGCGCCTTACGAAATCAATCAGCTCGGCGTCGTGCGAGTGTTCCAGACGCCGGAAATCTTTCCCGATCTGACCTTGCTGGAAAACGTTATGGTGCCCTGTCTTGCAAAACGCGACGGCAGCTTCAAGCTGAGTCCGTTCAAGCGTTTTGCCAGTGAGACGGAGATTCGGGATCAGGCGGTTCACGCGCTTGAAGATGTAGGCCTGGTCTCGATGATGGAGCGACCGGCCAGCAGTCTGTCACGGGGCGACAAGCGGCGCCTCGAACTGGCGATGGGGCTGATACAACAACCCAAGCTGCTGTTGCTGGACGAGCCGACTGCAGGCATGGCGCGGCACGATACCAATGCCACGATCGACTTGCTCAAGCGCATCAAGGAGCGCGGCATGACCAAGGTTATCATCGAGCACGATATGCACGTGGTTTTCAGCCTGGCTGACCGGATATCGGTGCTGGCCGGTGGCAGGATCATCGCCCAGGGAACACCGGACGAGGTCAAAGGTGATCCCAGGGTTGTGGAAGCCTATCTCGGGGAGGAGCAGGAATGAGCGCGCAGGCCGGTTCCGTCAGCGATAATGCAAGTCAGGAGAAATTCTTTTCCTGCGTGAATCTGAACGCCTATTACGGTGACAGCTATATCGTTCAGAACGTATCCTTCGATATCCAGGAAGGCGAGATCATCGCTTTGCTCGGACGTAACGGGGCGGGTAAAACCTCAACCCTGCGAACGATTGCGCGCACCGCCAACCCTCATCTCAAAAGTGGCGAGATCTGGCTCAACGGTGTCTCCATGCACGACAAGCAGGCATTTGAAGCCGCCCAGGCAGGTATACAACTGGTGCCTGAGGACCGGCGGATTATTGCCGGTCTGACCGTCGAGGAGAACCTTGATCTTGCGCAGATTTCCGGCCAGCCGGGCTGGTCCTATGAGCAGATCTATGATTTGTTTCCGCGCTTGAAGGAACGCCGCAAACAGGAGGGAACCACCATGTCGGGTGGTGAGCAGCAGATGCTTGCGATTGCCCGGGCCTTGTCCAGGGAGCTGAAGCTTTTACTGCTCGATGAGCCCTACGAGGGGCTGGCGCCGGTTGTCCGTCACGACATCGAAAAAGCTCTGCTCGAAGTAAAAAAACACGGCATTACGACGGTTCTGGTCGAGCAGAATGCCGTGGCGGCGCTCAAGCTTGCGGACTCCGCGGTGATTCTGGATACCGGTGAGGTGGTGTTTCGCGGCAGCGCCGAAGAGGTGCTTAACGATGAAGCGCTGCGCCATGAATATCTGGCGATATAAAGCGATGGCGCTCAGCAGAAAAATGGAATGATAAATCCCGCTCCTCGACGGAGCTGAACATGTTTCACGTTTGAACACCGGGCTTGTCTTTTGCAATCCCGGTTTTTTTTGATTTAAGGCTGGAATATCAGCCGTGGCACTTGATTTGTACCGTATAGCCTCTGGCCTCTTCGGCCAGGTCGACGGTGCTGCGCTCGCGTGAATCGGCGTAGGAACGCGTATGATAGGCGATGTTGTTATCCAGCAAAAAGCGCTTGATATGAGATGATTTAATCGCGAAGTTGACGTTCTGGGCCAGATCGCCGGTATAGCGCGACAGTTCCAGCGCGTTGAGTTTGCTTTGTACGACGCCGGCCACCAGACCGCGCTGGTTGATGACCGGCCCGCCGCTGTTGCCGGCCTGGATCGGGGCGGTAATCTGGTAGACATTCTCGTCATCCTGCACGCCGAGCAGCGAGCTGATATTGCCGGTCGTCAGATTGATCGATGAACTGAGCACGCCATAGAGCGGAAACCCCAGCGCCAGGACATTTTCACCCAGCCTTTCGCCGTTGGCGTTTTCATTGAACAGCGCATAATGTGGGTTTCTCACGGGCGATTCCAGTACCGCAATATCGCGTTCCTGATCACCTTTTACAAGCCTGGTCAGTACGGTGTCGCCGTCGACGGCGATGGTTACCGCGATACATTGTCCTACCACGTGCTGGTTGGTGATGACATTACCGCTGTTGTTGATAAAAAATCCCGTACCGGTCGAGGAGACGTCGAGTATCTGATTGTCGATCAGGGTCGCGAGCTGCGGGCTGCGGGACGGTTGCGTCTGGAGATAGTGTTCCAGCTCGGCACTTTTCTCCGCCATCATTTTTTCCAGAAAATCCTGCACGGCCAGTGCATAAACGCCGTAATAAGCGTGCTGGTCGATCGTATTGCTGCGCCGGCCGCGGGTGATTTCCCCGCTATACAGGGTTTCACCATTGGCGCCGAGTAATTGTGCGTTCAGAACACCCTTGATCTGGTTTTTGTCCTGATAGCTGAGATAGGAATCGCCGGTAAGCTTAAGAATAAAGTCGGCCGGTTTGTCCAGTGACAGCGGGCCGGATTCGCTGAAAAAATTATTGCTGACGGTCTGCGCCGCGGCTTGCAGATCGAGGCCGGGCGTCAAGGTCATTTGTTCACCGTCGGCGAAGTCCAGAATAAACGCTTCATCGAGGGTATGAGCGGGTACATAGATTTGCAGTGTTGCATCGAGCTGCCTGGCTCCGGCTTGTCCGGAGCCGCTTGTCAGCACCCGTTCGTGGCCGACCGTGGCGCAGGCCTGTAAAACCAGGCAAAGCATCAGGGAAGTCAAAAATCTCATGCAGCGTCTCCAGAGTTTGCGGAAACGGCATGAAAAAGACTCGCTCGGCGACATCGGTATGATGCGTTTTTCAGACCGTTTACAGGCTTACCTACAGGAGGAGTTTTCGACAGGGCCTGTGACGGTCTTTAAAAAAAGCCGGGACTTTGCAGAAGGGTTCACCAAAAACGCGGATACCGCGCCTGGATGCTGAATCCACGGTTATCGGGCGGTAAATGTCATTGCGACATAGAATGTCCGGACGGGTACCGGGGTGTGACGGTGTTCACGTTTTTAGAGCGTGTGGGTTAGCTCGTCAT
>JAGRHW010000208.1 GCA_020444765.1 Gammaproteobacteria bacterium
ATGAACGAGTTGTCGAACCTGGCCGATCTGCTCGGCGCAGATATCGAGGACGTGCGGGTCGGCATCGGTTAGGACCCGCGGATCGGCTATCACTGTATTTATCCGGGCTGCGGATATGGTGGCTCGTGTTTTCCGAAAGACGTCAAAGCCCTAATTGCAACTGCTGAACAGTCCGGTTACAGGGCGGAGCTGTTGCGTGCGGTCGAAGACGTCAACGAACGCCAGAAACAGGTGATGTTCAACAAGCTCATGGCGGCCTTCGATAACAATATCGAAGGAAAAAGTTTCGCCATGTGGGGCCTGTCGTTCAAACCCAATACCGACGATATGCGTGAGGCGCCGGCCCGTGTGCTGATGGAGAAAATCTTCGAGCATGGTGGTACGGTCCGAGCCTACGACCCTGTGGCCATGAGCGAGGCCCGACACCTGTATCCTGACGAAAAGCGCCTGTCCCTGATGGGCACAGCGCTCGATGCGGTCGAAGGTGCGGACGCCCTGCTGATCAACACCGAGTGGCGGGAGTTCCGCAGCCCGGATTGGGATCGTATCAAGACTGGGCTTAAACAGGCCGTCGTCATTGACGGACGGAATATCTACGAGCCCGAGACGATGCGGGAGATGGGTTTTCAGTACAGCTGTATTGGAAGACCGGCTTAAATCCTCCATCATCCACTTTGTTTGGCGAATCCGGAAAAGCGTTCCGGATTCGCCAAATACGTTATCATCCTCTCATGTCATCCCTGCAAGTCGTTGCCAACCAGCCCTTGAAAAACCTGAACACTTTCGGGTTTGATGTCAGCGCCGAATTTTTTGTCCGAACCAGCTCCGATGATGAGCTGCGCGAAGCAGTCGAGTTCGCCAAACAGCGTTCAAAACCGTTATTTATTCTCGGCGGCGGCAGTAACCTGGTGCTGACCCGCAATATTCCCGGCCTCACGGCTATGCAACAACATCAGCTTATCGAGATCGAAGCGGAAAATGATGAGGCGGTTTTATTGCGCGCTTCGGCCGCGGTCAACTGGCATAGGCTTGTATTGTTCTGCGTTGAGCGTGGCTTTTACGGACTCGAAAATCTTTCCCTGATTCCAGGAACAGCCGGTGCCGCGCCAATCCAGAACATAGGCGCTTACGGCGTCGAGCTGGCGGATGTTCTATCGCATGTCGAGGCGCTGGAAATCGCGACCGGAAAAAAAATCATCCTTCAGAATGCCGATTGTGAGTTCGCTTACCGTGAAAGTATTTTCAAGGCCAAACATCGGAATCAGTTCATCATCACCGATATTTATCTGCGACTTGGGAAAGTAAAACGCTTTAACTTGCAATACGCCGCACTGGCCCGTGAATTGGATAATATCAGCCCTGAATCATTGACACTTGAAACCGTCAGCGCAGCGGTCTGCCGGATCAGACAAAGTAAGCTGCCATCCCCCGAAACCATCGGTAATGCCGGCAGTTTTTTTAAAAATCCCGTCCTTGATACCGAACAACTGCGATCGATCCAACACATTTATCCCGATCTTCCCGCCCATGAACAGCAGGATAAATCCTGGAAGGTTCCGGCTGCGTGGCTGCTGGAAACAGCCGGCTGGAAAGGCCACCGAGACCTCGACGTCGGGGTGCATCAGCGACAGGCCTTGGTGCTGGTCAATTACGGCAAGGGGAATGGCACGGCGATTATTGACCTGGCTGAAAAGATTCAGGCCGATATAGCGAAAAAGTTTGGTGTCAGCCTGGAGATCGAACCGGTTGTTATTTGATTACCGATGTAACCCGCAAATCAGGGCTTAAAGGACGATATCGACAGTGGAGGTGCTGAACTGCGAGGCCGCGAGCTTCATTGGATTGTCCAACACCAACTCCAGGGCCTTGCCGCGCCCGACAATATCAGCGGCGGCTTCCATACCGGGAAACATCTCAGGCGGCCGGTGCTGGGTGTTGTGGGCATCGGTCGCCAGAATATCCACGGAACCGTTTTCCAGTAAGCGAGCCGCCACCTTGTAGGCTTCATGGCCGAAGGAGCCGGCTACAGAGCCCGCGGTTACCTGCACCAAACACCCCATTTCGATAAATGGCATCAAGCGATCAAAGTTGCGCATGATTTCCTTGTTTCTTTCGGGGTGCGCGATCATTGGCTGGATCTTGTTATTGAACAGCCATTGAAGGAATTTGTCGGCACCGGCTGGAATATGGCTATGAGGCATTTCCACCAACAGGATATTTTTTTCGTCAACCGTCCCGATAAAGGGAATTTGCTCTTTTTCGAGCATGGTCATGATCAGGGGATCTATGCGGACTTCGGCGGCCATGCCGAGTTTGATTTGAATCTTCTCCTGCCTGACGCGTTGCTTCAGGGTATCAAAAACGCGCTTGATATTTTCCCGCTGATTGTCATAACGCCCGGGATGAATATGCGGTGTCACGACCGCATGGGTGATGCCGTTCATCACAGCCAACCGTAACATCGACAGGGAGCGCTCGATATCCTGAGGCCCGTCATCGATACCCGGGAGAATATGACAGTGCAAATCGATCATAATGGACAGTATATTACATCCGCCGATCCATCGAATACCAGCCCGTCGATAAACTTCAGGCAATTCAATGAAATCCAACAAAAAAGCCAGTGGAGTTCACTGGCTTTTTCGGGTTTGCTGATCAGTTGTTAGACTTCAGCGACAGCTGGCTCGGTTTCCGACGGAGATTCAGCATCTTTGCTTTTACTCCGCTTCTTCTTTTTCTTGCCTTCCCCGCTGTAGCCGTAGTAGTCGTAATAACCCTGATAGTAATAATCCCCGCCATAGGAGGAAATCTTGTCTACATCCACCTGGGTGACGACCACGCCGAGCACATGAGCACCCACTTGGCGGAGTCGCTGCAGACCACGACGGATAAGGTTCATGGACGTCGTGTGTGACTTAACGGCGTAAAGTACGGTATCCGCTTGCTTACCGACAACCAGTGCATCACTGACGGCCTGAGTCGGTGCGCAGTCAATGATCACCCGATCGTAGTGCTCACCCAGCTTTTGCAGCAACCGGCTGAAACGGCTTGAAGCAAGTAGCTCCAGCGGGTTATCCGGCAGCTTTCCACAGGGAATGACATCCATGTTGCTGTCGTTGATATTACGAACCACGCATTCGCTGATGTGGACCGCCTCTTCCCGGGTTTGCGCCCTCAGGTAATCGGCAAGCCCCGGAAGGTCCGGAGAGATACCGAATGCCTTGGCGACTGTCGGTCGGCGCATATCCGCATCGATCAGGATAACCTTCTCTATTTGAGAAAGGGAGTAAGCCAGATTGACCGCCATCGTCGATTTACCCTCACCCGGAATGGAGGAGGTAATCACGACCCGTTTATGCGGTTTGTCGATGCTGTCCAGACACAGACTGGTGCGGATGGTGCGGATGGACTCGACAAACGTACCCTTTTTGTCCTTGAGCTCGAAAGGCGACAGGGGAATACGCTTTTTTCGCTGCAGCAGGCCGGCCTTGACCAGCGGGATTATACCCAACAAGTGCACGCCCAGACGGGATTCGATTTCATCGGTCCCTTTGATGGTATCGTCCATTTGCTCACGCAGGAACGCGATCAGTACCGATCCGATCAAACCGGCGATCATAGCCAGGGCAACGACCAGTGATTTTTTTGGTTTGGATGGAAAGGTCGCCGGTACGGCCCGATCCGAAACCCGTGCGTTGGCCGCTTCCAGGCCATCGGTGGTATCGGTTTCCCGGATCCGGTTGAAAAACGTATCGTACAGTTTTCGGTTGGCTTCGACTTCCCGCTCAAGTGCGACCAGTTCGAATTTTTTCTTGTTGATATCCTGAATTTCGCGCTTACCGCTTGCCAGCGCGCGCTGCAACTCGTTGACCTTCTGACCGGCCAGCTCGTAATCGTTCTGAATGGAGGATATCACCCTGTCGACCTGACGGTTGAGATTGTCCGTGATCGCATTGAGACGGGACTCGGCATCGACGATTTTAGGGTGTTTGGCGCCGTAGCGATTGGACAGTTCATCCAGCTCACGCTGTGCCTGCCCCTGTTCTATTTTAAACGTCCGGATAAGCTGGTCGTCCTGTACGGCGGGAATCGTATCGAGCAGTTCCGGTGAGTTTTGCTTCAACCGCTGCACTTCGTTGTACAGGCTTCTGGCTTCGGCCAGTTCACGTTGCGCGGTGGAAAGCGCGGTCGTGGCGATCGTAACCTGCTGTTCGTTGAGTGCGCCCACGGTACCCGCGACATCGATTAACTGGTGCTCCTCGCGGAATTCAATCAGCCGCCGTTCAGATTCATCCAGTTTGAGCTGCAAACCGCCAAGTCGGTCGGATAACCATTCCGCGGCTTTCTGGGTCATCTCCATTTTCGCGTCGAGATAACTTTCGATATAGGTATCACCCACCGTATTGGCGACCAGTGCGGCCAGTTCCGGGTCAGGCGACTCATAGGTGATTTTGACCAGCTGAGTGCGACGCACAGGCTCGATCGTCAAAGCATTGGTAAACTTATTGACCAGCAACTGCAGCTCACGATCTTCTGCAGTGAACTCTGCGGTGCCGGCGAATAAATCACCAGCGGCTTCGTCACCGACGACAGGGTCGGTTGCGGAGGTGTTCTCGGCTGTAATAATGTCTGAAATCGGCTCCAGCGCGGACTCACCCGGCTGTGTCGCAGCTTCTTCGCTATCTGACCCCAGACCGAGGTGTCTCAAGGTGTTGAGGGAAAATGGCCCCGGATCGTCCGAATTAACATAAAGCGGATGTTCCTTGAGATTGAGTTTGTCGATGACCTTTTCGGCCAGGGCGCGGGATTTCAGCAGTTCGAACTGGGTCTGGTAATATTCTTCGTTATTACCATCGAAGCCGTATATTTCCTCGATCGAGACGATATTGGCTTTTTTGGATTCGATCAGCAATGTCGCTGTGGATTGATAAATCGGCGTTGCGGTAAACGCATAGAATGCGGCCAGGCCTGTGACCAGGACGGTCATGGCGATGATGGCCCATTTGTGTTTTCGAAGTACCCTCAGGTAATACTGAAAATCAATATTCAGCTCTTCGCCAAACAGACTGTGCGATGGCTGCTCTGGAATTGCCTGACTCTTGTCGTTCACTCTGTCACCCTAAATCCTAAAAAAAGCCTTCTTCGATTGTGATGATGTCGCCCGGAGAGACATTGCTATCCATGCTGACTTTGATTTTTTTCTGCTCATCCTGCTGTGCGTTTTGCAGATACATCTTGCGCTTGGATGCCCGGTCGGTCAGACCGCCGGCAATGGCTATAGCCTTTTCAAGCGTTAATCCTGGCTGGTACGGGTAACCGCCGGGGCGGTTGACTTCACCGTTGATAAAGAAAGGCCGGTATTCCAGAATCGACACGTTGACACTCGGATTGACCAGATAACCGTTTTTTAACAGAGAGATGATTTCGTTTTCCAGTTCAGAGCTGGTACGCCCCGCGACCTGCAGCTGCCCTAAAAACGAATAATTGATAATGCCACTCGAGCCGACTCGGGCTTCCATTGTCAAATCCGTTTCATCGAAAACCTGAATAAAGATTTTGTCGCCCGTGTCGAGCCTGTAGGTGTTTTTGTCCTGCTCTTCCGCATAGCCGGCGGACAAGGCCAGGGACGAGAGAATCAACAGGAAAGTAAACTTGATGGCGAAATTACGAACGAGCTGTAACGAAAAAATGCTGGTCACCGTTTTCGGTTTTTCCATATTCAAAAGTCTCCGCACGAATAGTGTCCCGGCAAGCAGGCTCTTAAGATGCCGTAGAATAGCCGAAACGGTCTTTTATTTCACGCACTGGTCGACAATTTTTCATTAATTAGTTGCAAACATTATTTTTTGTACTAGCGGAGTGGATCTCAAGTCAGAAATGACGGCACGTTCCTGCCCTTGACAAGCAACAACTTATCGGAAGATACGGGGATTTTGCATGTACGATATAGAGAAAACATCTATATTTCTGATCGCATCCGCGAATAGCGTTACCAGGGAGTCGCAGACCACCCGGTCCGGGGAAGATATGATGCGAAACCAGTCAGACTGATCGCGGAAATGAAATGGCGCACCCGGAGAGATTCGAACTCCCGACCGCTCGGTTCGTAGCCGAGTGCTCTATCCAGCTGAGCTACGGGTGCGTTAAGGGGCCGCATTATGCTTGCCGGGGCATGGTCAGTCAAGAATAAAGTTAATTTAAGTCCTTGATCGGGATCGTCTTTGAAACAGCGCCTTTCAACGCGTTATAAACAACTTTTTTTGCTGATTTTACACATATTAATGTAGCCCGCAGCCAGGTAATTTTTGGCGCCGAATTTGTTTGACTCGGATTTTCCCCTTCAATAGAATCGAGCCGATTCGACGTGATTATTCGCTTTTTTTGCGAGATTGCTGAAACAACTGCTCACCCGAACGCCGATCGT
>JAGRHW010000209.1 GCA_020444765.1 Gammaproteobacteria bacterium
CGGCTGCCGGCGAAAAAAATCATGGCCGCGCAAACCATTGCGCCGGTCTTGCTGCGCGAGGAAGACGAGGATTTTTCCGATAAAAAAATCCGCTGCGCCGGCTGTGGCGGCAAAATCGCCGGAGATATCCTGTCACAGGTTCTGGCCGGCCTGGAGATTCACCAACGCGCCGATCAACTCAGTGGACTTGAGACGCCGGACGACGCCGCCATCATCGACCCTGCCGGCCAGCGGCTGGCGCAGTCCGTCGATCAGCTGCGCAGCATGCTCGACGACCCTTATGTTTTCGCACAGATCGCCGCCAATCACGCACTCAGCGATCTGTATGCAATGGGCGCGGAACCACAATCGGCCATGGCCCTGATCACCCTGCCTTATGCTGCGGACCGGATCCAGCGCCGCGAACTCGCGCAACTGATGCACGGCTGCGTGGACACCCTCAACCAGGCCGGCTGCACACTGTCCGGCGGCCATACCAGCGAAGGCGCGGAGCTGGGCCTCGGCTTTGTCGTCAACGGTCTTTTGACGACTGCCGGGGCGCTGCATAAAGATGGCCTGCGGGATGGCGACCTGCTCATTCTGAGCAAACCGCTCGGCAGCGGCGTATTACTGGCTGCCGATATGCAGGCCCGCGCCAAAGGCACCGATATACAGGCTTGCATCAAGCAGATGCAGCAATCCAACCGGGTCGCCGCGGATATTTTCAAACAATACAAAACCAGTGCAATGACCGATATCACAGGTTTCGGACTACTTGGTCATTTACTGGAGATGCTGAGCGCGTCCGATGTTTCCTGCGAGCTTGAAGTCGAAAAAATCCCGCTGATGAGCGGCGCTCTGGAACTCAGCCGGCAAGGTATTCGCAGCACCCTGTTTCCGAAGAACCTGAGGTTTGCCGAAACATCGATCGATGCCGGGCACTGGCGCAAAGTCAGCGCCCATGAACTGCTTTTCGACCCGCAAACCAGCGGCGGCCTGCTGGCCGGCATATCCGAAACCGACAGCCCGGACTGCCTCGCCGCCTTACAGCAAGCCGGTTATTCAGCGGCGACCGTTATCGGTAAAGTCACGACTTGCAAGAAACCGGCTTCGCGAATAAACATAGCCTGACCCGACTGACGCGTAGTGAAATAAATTTGTACCACACAATCTGCCCGTTAGCTCCGGAACCCCTGTTCGAGACCGGATCCAGCAGGGATGCTGCATCCGAGCCTCCAGGGAAGAGTTTACGGCGTGTCTCGAACAGGGGTACCGGAGCTAACGATTTCAAAGCGCTTCAGCCTAAAAGCCCGCTTCCTCTTGCCCGAACAGCTCTAAACCTCACGTAACGAGTCCCGATACAAACCAATTTTGTCCACGTAATGCGCCGCCGATTCCAGCAGCCTGGCCTGCGCGGCAGCATCCAGCGTACGCCGGATCCTGCCCGGCGAACCGAGCACCATCGAACCGTCCGGCACTTGCATGTTTTCCGTGATCAGGGTGTTGGCGCCGATCAGACAACCCTTGCCGATAACCGCCCCGTTGAGCACCACCGCGTTCATGCCTATCAGCGAGCCGTCGCCGATCGTGCATCCATGCAGCATGACTTTATGACCGACCGTCACATCGCGACCGATGGAAATCGGATAGCCGGGATCGACGTGTAAAACCGAACCGTCCTGAATATTACTCCGCTCGCCGATCTCGATGACATCATTATCGGCGCGTATGACAACATTGAACCAGACGCTGCTTTGCTTATGCAAAATGACCGAACCGATCACCGACGCATCCGGCGCAATAAAAACGGTCTCGCCGGTTTTAACCGAGCGTTCTCCCAGATCAAATATCATGACTCACAGTACTCCGTCATCGAAAAGCAAAACGATCATGCCGAATCAAACCGGTTTGCAAATATTGCAGGTGCCCCTGCACCAGCTCAGTTAATCTCCCGGGCCAGACTCATAAATGCGTCGACCAGCTTACTGTCCTTGCGTTCACGCAGAATAACCAGCGCTTCGTCCATGATCAGTTTTTTCTCGGTAATCAGTATCTTGACCAGACCGTCGCCGGAACCGAATTCCGCTTCCGAGACAATGCCAACTCCGCCCCCGGCCGCGACTATCGCCCGCACCGCTTCACGGCCTTCCGCCTCGATCGTCGGTTTAAGACTGACCCCGCACGAGGCAGCAACATCCTCCAGCTTCGCACGGGTTTTCGAGCCCTTTTCACGCAACACCAAAGGCAGGCTGGCCAGATCGGCCAGTGACAGTTTTTTCTTTTTGACAAAAGGCGAATTTTCTTCGGCAAATGCGATAATCGGCGAGGAACTGAGCGTCAGCGACTGATACTCCTGATTTTCCGGGATCTCTCCGAGCACGCCGATATCCGACTCATAATCATGCAGACTGTTAAGCACCGTTTCGGAGTTACCGACCCGCAGGGAGATAAAAATCTCCGGGTAGCGTTGACGAAACAGGCTGAGCACCGGCAGAACATGATGCGCCGAATCGGCCATGATATTCAGTCTCCCGGCACTCAGGGCCCGGGTTTCGGATAAAAAGCCAACCACGTCCTGCTCCGCTTCGAACATCCGACGGGTGATTTCCAGCAGCTTGTGGCCATCCGCCGTCAGCGTGACCTTCTTGCTGTTCCGGTCAAACAAACGAACATCGTTTTCCGCTTCCAGCCTGCGCACCTGGTCGGAAATTGCCGGCTGGGTCAGATGCAAGGCCTCGGCGGCCAGCGAAAATCCGCCATGAATAGCAACATAATGAAAAGCTCGGATTTGAACGTATCGCATAAACGGTTTCGGGAAATTCTGTTTGTTACTATCAGAAATCAAACTATCTGATAAATTTATAAAACAATATAAACTAACGATTTTAACTATAGTTAAATCAAACCCTACAATCAACTTATTCATGCACCAGCCGGATGACTACACCTGCCCGAGTCAGGAGTTTGCCCATGAGCACCGTGACACAAACCGACCATGCAAACGCACCCGTTCTACTCCGGGCCGGCGAGCCGTACCTGCTGACGCCCGGCCCCCTGACAACCGCGCTGGCGGTAAAAGAGAAAATGCTCAGGGACTGGGGCTCCTGGGATGACGATTTTCGCGCCATGACGGCGGAGCTGCGCAGCGGCCTGCTGGCAATGCTGGGCCCCGGCGGCGACGCCTATGACTGCGTCCCGATGCAAGGCAGCGGTACCTTTTCGGTCGAGGCGATGCTTGGCTCGTTTATTCCGAAAGACGGCAAGGCGCTGGTATTGAGCAACGGCGCTTACGGCCAGCGAACCGCAAAAATCCTCACCTATATGGAGCGCCGGCATCATGTTCTCGACAAGGGCGACTATCTACCACCCAGAGCACACGAAGTCAGCGAAATTCTCGCGGCGGACCCGTCGATCAGCCATGTGGTCGTGGTGCATTGCGAAACCTCTTCCGGCATTTTAAACCCGATCCGTGAAATCGCCGACGCAACCCATGCCGCGGGCCGGAAACTGCTAATCGATTCGATGAGCGCATTTGGCGCCATCGATCTCGATCTGTCCGAAATCCATTTTGACGCGCTGGTATCATCGGCCAATAAATGCATCGAAGGCGTGCCGGGCTTCGGTTTCGTCATCGCCCGCAAAAGCGCTCTGCGCGAAGCCCAAGGCAACTGCCCGTCGCTCAGTCTGGATATTTACGACCAGTGGCAACATCTGGAAAAAACCGGCCAATGGCGCTTCACCCCGCCGACTCATGTGGTTGCGGCCTTTCTCGAAGCCCTGCGCATCCATCGGCTGGAAGGCGGCGTCACGGCGCGTGGCGAACGCTACCGGCGTAATCGCGACGTGCTGGTCGACGGCATGCGTAAACTCGGTTTCGAAACGCTGCTGAATGAGCGCTGGCTCTCGCCGATCATCGTGACCTTTTTCAATCCGGCAGATGCCAGCTTCCGCTTTGAGCGCTTCTACACGCTGATGAAGCAAAAAGGCTTTATCATTTATCCAGGAAAACTGACCGTCGTCGACAGTTTCCGTATCGGCTGCATAGGCCGTCTCGATGAACAGGTCATGCGCAACGTGACAGCCGCCGTCGCCGACTGCCTGACTGAAATGGGCGTCACTGACGCCGCGCCACCGAAAGCCGCCCTCACCGAACGGGAAAAACTCTCGATCCTTGACAGAGAAACAAGACAATGAGCGATAAAGCTGTACTGACCGTCAACGGCAGAACGTACGCAATACCGGAAACCTGCGCCGTTGCCATCTGCATCGATGGCTGCGAACCCGATTATTTCGATCAGGCCATCGCCGCCGGAAAAATGCCAAACCTGGCACGCATCAAACAATCGGGCACCGTGCGGCTGGCCCACAGTGTGGTGCCGAGCTTCACCAATCCCAACAATCTGTCAATCGCGACCGGCCAGCCGCCGTCGGTTCACGGCATTTGCGGAAATTTTCTTTACGACCCGGAAAGCGGCGAAGAAGTCATGATGAATGACCCGAAATTCCTGCGCGCGCCCACCTTGTTCAAATCGTTTTACGAGACCGGCAAAAAAGTCGCGATAGTTACCGCCAAGGATAAACTACGCGCCCTGCTCGGTCATGGCTTGCAGTTTGATGAAAACCGGGCGATCTGCTTTTCCGCCGAAAAATCCGCCGCCACCAGCCTGGCCGAACACGGCATCGACAAGGCCTCCGACTGGCTCGGCATGCCGGTGCCCGATGTCTATTCGGCGCAACTGTCGGAGTTCGTGTTCGCCGCCGGCGTCAAGCTTCTCAGGGAATACAAGCCCGACATTCTGTACCTGACCACGACGGATTACGTCCAGCATAAACACGCACCCGGTACGCCTCTGGCCAACGAATTCTACGCGATGTTCGACCATTATCTGGGCGAGCTCGACGCCCTCGGCGCGGCAATCATCATGACCGGCGATCACGGCATGAAGGCCAAACACAAGGCCGACGGTTCGCCCAATGTCATCTATCTGCAGGATCTGCTCGATGACTGGCTCGGCGCGGGCAAGGCGCGCGTTATTCTGCCGATCACCGATCCCTATGTCGTTCATCACGGCGCACTTGGCGGCTACGCAACCGCCTATCTGCCGGATGAAACCGATATAAAAACCATCGTCGAGCGCCTGAACGGCCTGGGCGGCATTGTTCTGGCGCTCGATAATCACGACGCCTGCGAGCGGTTTCAACTGCCGCCGGACCGGGTCGGCGATATCGTTATCATATCCGCCGCCGACGTCGTGCTCGGCACCAGCGCGGACCGCCACGATCTGGCCGCACTCGACGTGCCGCTGAGATCGCACGGCGGACTGTCAGAACAGACGGTGCCTTTTATCATCAACCGCAAGCTCGACGATATCCCGGATGCGCCGACGCTGCGTAATTTCGACGCCTATTATTACGTCAGCCGGGCCGCTGCGCAGGAGGGCTCTCAACCATGAACAATACAAGCCGTAAAATTCGCGAAGAAGCGATGCGCATCGGCGGCGAAAAAGTCTCCACGGATGCCGTTATCGAGGTTCGCTACCCCTATACCGACGAAGTCATCGGCACAGTCCCCGCGGGCAATGCCGGACACGCCGCACGGGCCTTCGAAATCGCCGCAAACTACAAGCCGCAATTAAGCCGCTATGAACGTCAGCAGATCCTGTTTCGGGCGGCCGAACTGATTCGCGAACGGCGCGAGGAAATCGCCCACTGGCTGACGCTGGAACTCGGCATTTGCAAACAACACGCGCTGTACGAAACAGGTCGTTCATACGATGTTTTCACCCTCGCCGGCCAGCTCGCCATCCTCGATGACGGACAGATTTTCTCCTGCGATCTGACACCTCACGGCAAGGAACGGCGCATTTACACGATGCGCGAACCGGTCAGGGCGATTTCGGCCATCACGCCGTTCAACCATCCACTGAATATGGTCGCGCACAAGATCGCGCCGGCGATCGCCACCAATAACTGCATGGTCTGCAAGCCTACTGAACAGACCCCGCTGACCGCCATCACCCTCGCGGATATCCTTTACGAAGCGGGCCTGCCGCCGGCCATGTTCCAGATCGTGACCGGCTGGCCGGCGGACATCGGCGACGAGATGATCAGCAACCCCAATATCGATATCATCACCTTTACCGGCGGCGTGCCGGTCGGCAAGATGATTGCGGAAAAAGCCGGTTACAAGCGCACCGCGCTGGAACTTGGCGGCAACGATCCGCTGATCGTACTCAACGATTTGTCGGATGACGATCTGGAGCAGGCCGCCACGCTTGCGGTAGCCGGTGCGACCGGCAACTCCGGCCAGCGCTGCACGGCCATCAAACGAATACTGGTGCAGAACTCGGTGGCCGACAAACTGGTGCCGCTGATAGTCGAAAAAGCCAAAGCCATCCGTTTCGGCGACCCGATG
>JAGRHW010000020.1:0-5285 GCA_020444765.1 Gammaproteobacteria bacterium
ATTCCCAGCAGTCCGGTGCTGGTGTTTCCGGATAATAATCAGACCGTGGATGTTTACGTCGGGCGGGAGATCGTCGAATCCGCCGGACAAGCGGTGCATCGGCGATACTGGAAAACCCTGCGTTAAAAGCAGTGTTGCTGATCAGACAAGCTTATTGGACCCTGGCTTTTTCGGGTCCGCTGTCCAGCTGACTATGCGCCTTGAATCACGCGGATGCCGCTCGGCACCGGCGGTTTCGAACCGGCTTTGAGGCGTATGGTCAGGTCATACCGCCCTCTATTTTTTTGAACATTCGTCACTGTTTCTGAACAATCAGACCCGGATTCCGGGTCTTCAGGCGCGTGTCTTGCTTTTACTTTCCATGGAAATTTCGCCATAACATAGGTGTTACTGGCGTGGTCAGGGTGCTTTACAGTTTGCAGAAAACTGCAAAGTGCTGATTTTTTCTGATCAGAAACCAGTAACTCATCCTCCGGAAAAATAAGAAATATGAAGCTTGACGACGCTGCGGTAACCAGAAAACTGAAAAAAATACTTGGTATCGGCATGCTGTTTCTGACGACCCATCAGGTTTCGCTGGCAGATGATATCGAGGTTTATGGCTCCAATTTCGGTACGACTGATGTGCCGAACGTGCTGTTCATTATCGATAACTCCGAGAGTATGACCTATGGCACGGATGGCAACCCTGCCTCCTGGTCGGATTCCAAAGCCGCGATCATGCAGGAGGTTTTCAAGGATGTACTGGCCGACAGCGCGGGAAAGATCAATGCCGGCGTTATTTTGTTCAACAGTTACACTTCCGGCGTCAAGTGGCCGATTTCCGACCTCACCTCGGAGGCGAACCTGATCGATCCGGGCATTCCGGCCGGTATTACGGTTGAAGAGGTCCTCGGGTCCATCGTCGATTATTACGGTTACTGGGGACAGACCAATTATCTGTCGGCACTGACCGAAGCGGTCGCTTATTTCCGTGGCGATAAAGTCTGGTATAACGGCTGGCAGTGGCCGACCAATGTTGTGCCTCAGACCTGGAACACCTCTTCTAATCGTTACACGGGGGGCTCAAGCACCTCACCGAACCCGTATACCTACCTGCCGCACGATGCCTATGTGCCGGGTTCGGCCGGTCCCGACCCGAAAACGACGGGTTGCTGGAACGGACAGCCTTACGACCCCAGTGCCAGTAATAATTGCGCAGGCAAGGAGCTGGTTCCCGACTCCTGTGTTTATTATCCCGAAACGACTTACACGCCGTCGCCGTATTGTCCGGAATCCTATGTCTGCACCGATCCGCCGGGCGGTTCGCAGGGTGAATGCAATGCCTGGAGCTGCCCGGTGGACTTGGTGCAGGGCCCGGACCAGGTGTCGCCGGCGCATGATATATGCCGCTACTATATAGGCAGCTGGGTGGTGCCGGATTATCAGAGCCCGATCGGCGCCGCCTGTCAGGGCAATTACATCATTCTGCTGTCGGACGGTATTCCGACCATCAACAACAATCCCTACAAAGCGCTGGATTATCTCGGCTATTCGAACACCTCCGAGTGTGAAGACGTCGGCAGCACGATTTTCGGTGACGCCAGTCATAACGAAGGTAACTGCTCGGCCGAGCTGCTGGAGATGCTCAATACCGGGAATCAGATTCCGGGGCTGGATCCGAGTAATGTCACGACCTACACCATCGGTTTCGGCCTGATCGGCAATGATGCGATCGTCGGCAAGAATTATCTGCAACATCTGGCAAACAAGGGTGGCGGGCAGTTTTTTGAATCGAGCGATTACGCGACCCTGTCCGATTCCCTGAAGAGCATCATTAATGCAATTACCGGTGAGGTCGATGATTTCACCGGCCTGTCGATCGATGTGAAAAGTAACGCCTTCTCCAGTGATAACCGGGCGTTCATCAATCTGTTTACACCCAGTGAAAAACGGATCTGGGAGGGTAACGTTAAAGGTTATTTTCTGGCGCCTGGCGGTCTGCAGGATACCAACGGTATCGATGCGCTGGATGCTGACGGCAAGTTCAAGGCCAACGCCCGCAGTTTCTGGTCGTCGGCGCCGGATGGCGCGATCGTCAGCGAAGGCGGCTTGTCCGAGAAACTGCGTGACGGCAACCGGACGCTATACACCTACACAGGTTCGGCGGATCCGGTCGATGTGGATCTGAACACCGGTGCGGGTACGCATTTGTTGACCTCTTCGAACCCGGCGATCACCACCGCGATGCTTGGGGTGCCGGATTCGCTTGCGCAGACCACGGTGCTTGACTGGGTACAAACCGCGCCGATGGCCGACCCCCTGCACTCGACGCCGGTAATTGCCAGATACGCGGCCGGAGAAGTGCTTTTCACCATGACGAACCAGGGTTTTCTGCATGCTATCGACGCAGCGACGCCGACAGCCTTGCATGATTATTCCGGTGGTGAAGAGTTATTTGCCTTTATGCCGCAGGACTTGTTGCCGAACCTGTCGCAGATCAAAAGCAATCTGTCCGCCGGTGCGCATATTTACGGACTCGATGGCGGGCTGACCTTCCGGCATGATGATACTGACGGGGATCGCACCATCAATAATGGTGAAAAAGCGATCCTGTATTTTGGTATGCGCCGCGGCGGCGACAATTATTATGCGCTCGATGTGTCAGACATTACGCATCCCAAGCTGCTCTGGCAAATCAAGGGTGGCACCGGTGATTTTGCCGCCATGGGGCAAAGCTGGTCGCGGATGGTACTGACGACACTGCGAGTGGGCGGCAATGCCAAAAAAGTGCTGATTTTCGGTGGCGGTTACGATACGGCCGAGGATGCGCGCAGCGCCCGGGCGGCAGGTGCCGGCAACCGGGTTTATGTCGTCGATGCCGACTCCGGGGCCTTGCTCTGGTCGGTCGGCGCCGGTTCATCGCATCTTGATGCACCGCTTATGCAATACAGTATTCCGTCGGATATCGCGGTTATCGATTTGAACGGAAACGGTTATGCGGATCACTTGTATTTTGGCGATATGGGTGGCCAGCTCTGGCGGGTCGGTTTTTCGGAAAACGTCGATGCTTCCGGCAATCCGACGGTTAATTTCAGCAGTTCGCCTTCGGTCAGCAGAATAGGAGATTTCGGCAGCGCGGCCAATCGTCGTTTTCATTACGCACCCGCCATCGCCCTGATGCGCGAGGGCGGTACCGAATATCTTGCGGTAACCATCGGTTCGGGTGACCGGGCGCACCCGTTGAATACCTCGGTGGACGACTGGATTTTCATGGTGCGTGATCCGATAAACACTCCGCTGAGCGCAACGGTGACGATGGCCGATCTTTATGACGTAACCCAAAATCTGGTTGCGGAGGGTTCGGATACCGCGGGAGAGCGAGCCGCGCTGGCGCTGAAGAAAGGCTGGAAGCTGGCCCTGAATGGAGGCGAGAAAAGTTTATCCAGACTTGTCATATTTGATAACAAGCTGCGGTTTACCACCTTTGAACCGACCTCCTCGGTGGCGGTGACCTGTGGCAGTAACGCCAGCTCGGTCACCCGCTATTATGTGATGAATCTGACCGATGCGACTCCCTCGTCCGACAAAAATGTCGACGAATCCACCCTGACCAGGGAAGACCGCTCGACCGAAATCGATTCGCTGGGCATCGCAAGCTCGCCGACCCTGGTGTTCCCGGTGGATGGCAACACGGTAGATGTCTATGTTGGCAAGGAAAATGTCGGTTCGATTTCGCAGAAGGTCAAACGTATTTACTGGCGGCAATTTCATTGATCTCTACTATGCTAGGGATTGAACAGATCGGTTATATGAGGTGTTAGGAAATGGTTAAACAATCTGGTTTTACACTGATCGAGCTTGTCGTGTCAGTGGCGATTGTCGGGATACTCGCCGCGTTGGCGATACCCAGCTACAGCCAGTACGTGGAGAAATCCCGGCGTGTCGAAGCGCAAAGTGTTTTGCTGGAAATGGCGGGCAGGCAGGTGCGCTATCATTCTGAAAACAACACCTACGCGAATGCGGTGGGTGTGCTCGGCTATGGTTCGGCAACGGCCACCACCTACGAATCCGAAAGCGGCACCTACGATATCGAAGTGTCGGCTTCCAGCGTTAACAGTTTTACGCTGACGGCGACGCCGAAAAACGGGCAGGCAGCGGATGACTGCGGCTCGCTGAGCTATAACTCGGCCGGGCAGAAGACGATTGGCGGCAGTACCGTAACCGTCCAGGAATGCTGGTAAAAATACCGGCATTCATTCAGACAGATACGCCCTGACTCTCCAGATATTCTTCGTAGTTGCCCCTGAAATCGTTGAAATCTCCCGGACCCTTGAGTTCGATCACCCGGTTGGCCAGTGAGCTGACGAATTCGCGGTCGTGGCTGACAAAGATCAGGGTTCCCTGGTAAAGATCCAGCGCCATATTCAGCGACTCGATGGACTCCATGTCCAGATGATTGGTCGGTTCGTCCATGATCAGCACATTGGTTTTTTGCAGCATCAACTTGCCGAACAGCAAGCGGCCCTGTTCACCACCGGAAACGACATTGACGGGCTTGACGATTTCATCCTTGCTGAATAGCAGGCGACCCAATATCCCGCGGATAACCTGTTCGTCGTCGCCCTCCTGAGCCCATTGCGTCATCCAGTCGAAGATGTTCATCGACGTGTCGAACTGATCGGCGTGATCCTGCGCATAATAACCAAGGCTGACGTTTTCCGACCATTTGACTGAACCTGATTTGATCACGGATTCATCAGCGCCGGTCAAGGCCTTGAGCAAGGTGGATTTGCCGATGCCGTTGGCGCCGATAATGGCGACTTTTTCACCGGCCTCAATCATAAAATCCATCTTATCCAGCAGCGCCTCGCTGTCATAGGCACAACCCAGCTGTTCGACTTCCAGCGCATTGCGGTAGAGTTTTTTCTCGTATTCAAAGCGGATATAGGGGTTCTGGCGGCTCGATGGCTTGATGTCGTCGAGCTGAAGCTTGTCGATCTGCTTTTGCCGCGAGGTGGCCTGGCGCGCCTTGGACTTGTTTGCGCTGAAGCGGCGCACGAAATCCTGCAGCTCCTTGATCTGGGCTTTTTTCTTGGCGTTGTTGGCGTACAGGCGTTCGCGGGCCTGCGTTGAGGCGAGCATGAAATCATCGTAATTACCGGGATAAATGCGCAGTTCGCGATAATCCAGGTCCGCCATGTGCGTGCAAACGCTGTTCAGAAAATGCCGGTCGTGGGAGATGATGATCATCGTGCAGTTGCGTTCGTTCAGCACGCCTTCCAGCCAGCGGATGGTATTGATGT
>JAGRHW010000020.1:5295-18569 GCA_020444765.1 Gammaproteobacteria bacterium
GGTCGGCTCGTCGAGCAGCATGACGTCCGGATCGGCAAACAGGACCTGGGCAAGCAGTACCCGGAGCTTGAAGCCGGGCGCGATCTCGCTCATCGGCGCGCTGTGCTGTTCGACCGGAATACCGACGCCGAGCAGCAGTTCACCGGCTCTGGCCTCGGCCGTATAGCCGTCGAGTTCGGCAAACTGCACCTCGAGATCGGCAACCTTCATACCGTCTTCGTCGCTCATTTCCGGCAGGGAATAGATGCGATCGCGCTCCTGTTTGATCGTCCACAGCTCGGCGTGACCCATGATGACTGTGTCGAGTACCGAATATTCCTCGTAGGCAAACTGGTCCTGGCGCAACATGGCCAGGCGTTCATCGGGAGACAGTGAAACCGTGCCGTGAGAGGGCTCCAGCTCGCCACCGAGAATTTTCATAAAGGTGGATTTTCCAGAGCCGTTGGCGCCGATCAATCCATAACGGTTGCCTTCGCCGAATTTGACGGAGACGTTCTCGAACAGCGGCTTGGCGCCGAATTGCATGGTGATATTGGCGGTCGAAATCACGGGATCGAACCTCCGGATAAAAAGCCGTGTATTCTAGTGCGCTGTCGGTGACATATCCAGCCGGGCCGGGGTGGATTGATTAAGTTTTATCCAGAGGACCGGAAATTATTACAAACGGCAGGAAACTTGATAGGTTTCTTGTGTTTTCCGCCGTGATTGCATGATGGACAGGGCAGGCGTGGCTAATGCGGTGTCGACTATGCTCGTTGACTCCGGAAATAACGATAATTATTCATTTTCCATGAAAAAGATTCTCTTCAGTCTGATGATGTGCGCCTCGCTGGCATGGCTTGTGGCTTTGCCCGTGCATGCCCAGAGCGACACGCCAGCCGTCGAGCAAAAAACGCTGGATGCCAAGGCCGCCATCAAACGCTGGGAAACGGTTTTCCAGGCAGCTGAAAGTTATCTTGGCGACCAGCGTTTCGACGAAGTGCAGTCCGAGGATTTGTACAATCAGCTCAACCGGATTCGTTCCGAAGCGTTGAATTTCAAGAACATCACCGATAAACAATACCAGGCAATCGCCAATCTGCTGGAAGCACTGGGTGAAAAACCCGCGGAAAACGAGCAGCCGGAATCGCAAACGATTTCTGAAAAACGCTCAAAATACAACGACGAACTGAGTCAGAAACGCGAACAACTGGCGCAGATAGATCTGGCACTGGTGCGGGTCGACGAGCTGGCCGATGGTCTGTCCACCTTGCGACGGGGCCTGATGGTCCAGGAAATCTTCACCCGCTATCCGCCACCGGTCGATGTGCAAACACTGGCCATTGCGCTACCCGAAGTGCTGAAGCATATCCAGTCCCTGGTGTTGGCGCCGGGAGACTGGTTCGAGTCGCTGTCGGCCGAGGACCGCCAGCGGTTGGCGGTCTGGCCGACGATACTGGTCACTGTACTGTCTCTGCTACTCGGCATCTTTCTGCGCTCGTGGATTCTGCAACGCTACGGGCGTGACGAAAGTACCGAAAACCCGCCGCTGACGATGAAGATCACCGCGGCGATCGCCGATGGTGTGGCTCGCGGTCTGGTGCCTTTGTTGACCCTGATCGGGCTCGGTTTGTGGATATCCCAGCATACGGTGGTGACCGAGGGACTGTTTGCCGAAATGCTGAAGGCGGGATTTGGCGCCAGTGTTTATTTTGTTGCGCTTGGCACGCTGGCCAACGCGGTTTTGTCACCGGAACATCCGGGATGGCGGCTGATCGATCTGAGTCCGGTGGCGACGCGGATCGTCGGTTACGCCACCTTGCTGCTGATAGCGGTCGTCGCCATCGATATGTTTATTGTCGAGGCGACCCGCTCACTGGCGCTCAGCCTTTCCATGCAGTCGACCTATATCAGTCTGCTGATTCTCATCAAAGCCATGCTGATCATTTTGATCAGCCTGCCGCGCTGGTGGGTGGCGCAGGGCTCCGAGGAGAACCGTGCCGAGACGGAGATCGGCGTCATGCCCGCGCCGCGCCCGACAATCTACGTCGATTATCTGCGGCGTCTGATCATCGTGGTAGCGTTCGTTGCCATTCTCGCGAGTTTTGCCGGCTACGCCAATCTGGCGATGTATCTGGTGGAAAACCTGATCGACAGCGCTGTCTATATTCTGCTGTTTATGGGCTTGCGGGCCGTCCTGCTGGAAATACTGACCGCCATAACGCGTTCGCGTCTTTTGCGCCAGCAGGCCGGTCTGAAACTCATTACCCTCAAACACATCAAGCTGTGGGGAGGCGGACTGATCACCGCGGCGCTGGTGATCATCGTCGCTCTTAAACTGGTGTTGATCTGGGGTGTTTCCGAAGAGGATTTATCGCGCTGGATCGGCTCGCTGCTGACCGGCATGAAAGTCGGCAGCATCACGATTTCGCTGTCGGATATCGCTATCGCGATTTTCGTCTTCATTGCCGTGATGGCGCTTACCCGGCTGATTCAGCGAGCGCTATTATCGAGTATTTTGCCGCAATTTACCGCCAATCGGGCTGTTCAGCATTCCCTGTCCTCAGGCACCGGCTATATCGGTATCGTGGTCGCGATCATGATGTTCGTTGCCGCGCTTGGCATAAACCTCGAGAGTATCGCCCTGGTGGCAGGTGCTTTGTCGGTCGGTATAGGTTTCGGCTTGCAGAATATCGTCAACAACTTCGTATCCGGCCTGATTCTGATACTCGAACGCCCTATCAAGGTTGGTGACTGGGTTGTCGTAGGGCAGCACGAAGGATTTGTTCAGCAGATTAATTTCCGGGCAACCGAGCTGGAAACCTTTACCCGTGCGTCGGTCATCATTCCGAACTCCGAAATGCTGTCCAATTCGGTAACCAACCTGACCTACCACGATAAGACTTCGCGGGTGGAGCTGCCGTTGCAGGTTGCTTACGGTACCGATCCGAATGTCGTGATCGGCATTCTCGAGACGGTCGCCCGGGAGCAGGACGAGGTGCTCAACTACCCGAAAGCGTTTGTGTTGCTGACCGGCTTTGGCGCCGATGGGCTGGATTTCGAGCTGCGTTGTTTTATCCGCGATGCGACCATGAAGCTGACCGTGGCGAGTAATATCCGTCTGCGCTTATTGGAAAAACTGAACGAAGCCGGCATCGAGATTCCATTTCCACAGCGTGTCCTGCATATGGCCGCAACCGATAACAAGGTCGCGCAGGACAGCAGCCCGCAGGTCGGCGGTGAATTGCCTGGTTCGGCGTGATTGTTCAATCGATGCGCGGCGAGCCGAGCAGCAAGGTCCAGTAGGTCCGATAATCGCTGTGGTAGTCCCTGACGCAGGCGGCACCGATTTCATCCAGCGCCGGATTCATGATGTTTGCGCAATGTTCGGGGCTGTCGAGCCAGGCGTTGACCACCGACGTTGAGGTTTCGTGGCCACCGGCGATATTCTCGGCGATTCGTGCATAGTCATAGCCGGCCTCGGTCGCCCGGCTGGCCGGTGTCGAACCATCGGAACCGGTATGCGAGAGAAAATTATGTCGCGCCATGTCCAGCGAATGGACGTCCGATGCCGTACCCAGTTTGTCGTTCCAGTAAACCGTGTTGGCTGCCTGATAACGGGTGACCCCGCAATCCCTGGCGTGCAGGCGCGCTTCGGAAATAATCGCCGCCATGCGCTGACGGATTGTCTCGCTGTCCTCGCAATCCAGCGGTTCGTCGCAGTAATAACCATCACAGTCGTAATCAGCCACTGAAAAGCACGCATTACCGGAGCAGCCGCCGGCTTCGAAAAAACAGCCGGCGATGGCTGCCGTGGCAAGAAAAGTACCTGTTAACAGCCCGAAACGTTTCATGGGTTTGATCTCTATGAACCTGTTAAAGACCGCCGCTGCACCGGAAAAAGCTGCGCTCAGGCCTTCTCCGCCAGCATATCAGAAATTATCCCGCCCAGTTTTTGTATTGCCATCCGGACATCCGGTGTCCATAAAATACCCGCGCACAAACGCATATAGTTGGTGTATTTTTCGGTAGCTGAAAACAGCGGACCGGGGGTGATGCTGATGTTTTCCTCGATTGCCCTGTTATAGACCTCAAAAGTATTGATGCCGCGGGGTAGCTGTATCCACAAGGTGAAGCCGCCGCGCGGGGACGAGATACGCGTACCGGGCGGAAAATCACAGGCTATCGCATTGCGCATCAATTCCATCTGTTGTTTGTAAATTCTTCTGCTGCGCGCCAGAAAACGATCGTACTGGCCGCCGGCGAGAAATTCCGCCAGTGCCAGTTGTTGTAGTGTTGGTGCTGAAAGAGAGCTGATTTGTTTCAGGGTGCTGGCTTTTTCCACGAATTGTCCGGCCAGCACCCAGCCGATGCGAAAGCCTGGCGCGATGGTCTTGGAAAAAGAATTACAATGCAGAACCAGGCCTTTTGTATCGAATGATTTACAGCTTGAAGGCTTGCTTTCGGTAAAATACAACTCCCCGTAAACATCGTCTTCGATCAATGGAATATTTCTTTCGGCCAGCATGCTGACGAGTTTTTTCTTGTTTTCTTCGGGCATCAGGCTGCCGGTCGGGTTGGCAAAATTGCATGACACCAATACCGCCTTGATATCGTGATTGTCGAGCGCTGTGGCCAGGGCTTCGATGGACATGCCTGTATTGACGTCACTTTCAATTTCCAGCGCCAGAATCCCGAGACTTTCGATCATTTGCAGGGTGCTGAAATAGGAGGGGGTGGCGACAGCGACCAGATCGCCTGCCTTGGCCACGGCCTGCAGGGCTATCATCAGGGCGCCGGTTGCCCCGCTGGTGATGACGACCTGATCGATAGAGACAGGTTTGCCGGTTTCACTGAAGCGCAGAGCGATCTGACGGCGCAGCTCCGGATCACCTTCCGGCGGCCCATAGGAAATCATCGCTTCGGAGGACTGACTGCTGACTCGACGGATGGTTCGGGTCAGCGCCTTGAAAGGCAGCAGCTCGGTAGCCGGATTGGCAACGCCCAGACTGATAACACCGGGTTGGCGCGAATCCCGGAAGATAGCTGGAATGGTTTTGCCGAGATTCAGCCTGCGGGGTTGGGATCTTGGGACCGGATGGATCGGTGTGTCTATCCTGTTATGTTCGCCATTGACATAAAACCCGGATTGCGGACGCGACACGATCACGCCCTGTTCTTCCAGTTTTACATAGGCCTGCGATACGGTGGCGATGCTGAGATTCAGTTGCCGGCTCAGTTTGCGCAGGGATGGCACTCGGTCGCCTGGGCTGAGCGTGCCGTCGCCGATCATCTGCTGGATCAGGTGAGAAACGTCCTCGTAGAGGTAGGAATTGGCGGCGGCTTTTTCAATCATGCTGAACTGTACTGGTTATTTTTTCAATTAATTGTATCTGTTATTGTAGACACTGCCGACGTAGTCTTGTCAATCAGAAAATCTCCGGAGCTTGATATGAAACAGCGCAGTTGGCTGACGATGGATATGACAGACGGATTACGCATCCCCGGCTACAGGCTCGCCATGGACCTGCTGGACGAATTGTGGGTGCTATGGCACAGGCTGGATTTTCTGTACCAACGCCAGTGCACCCGTCTGAAGCTTGGCGAACTGAGCGATGAGCGATTGAAAGATCTCGGCATCAGTCGCTGGGAATGCAAGCGGGAAGCGCGCAAATGGTTTTGGCAGGACTGATCGTGTCGGCCATGTCGATTCAGATGACAACCCCTCGGTGGCCGGATGGCACCGGGCTGGTCCGGCAACGATAAAAACGCTGATGAACTCGACAGCCTTTTTATATGTATCGACAATCCTGATCTGGGGCTCGACCTGGTACGCGATCAAATTCCAGCTGGGCGTCGTCGCGCCGGAGGTCTCGCTGTTTTACCGGTTTTTGCTGGCCGCCGTGGTGTTGCTGGTTTATTGCGTGGCGCGGTCACGCAGACTGCGCTATTCCCTGTCGGAACATGGATTCATGTTTCTACAGGGCGCGTTTTTGTTCAGCATCAATTATCTGGTTTTCTATATGGCGACGGCTTCCCTTACTTCCGGTCTGGTGGCGGTGATTTTCTCCGGGGTTGTCATTATGAATATAGTCAACGGCTGGTTGTTTTTAAAAAAACCGGTCGACCGTCTGGTGCTGGCTGGTGCCGTGACCGGTCTGGCGGGTATCGTTCTTGTGTTTTATCGGGAGCTGTTTCATCTGGCCGAAAATACAGGGGTGTTAAGAGGGATTGGTCTCAGTGTTCTCGGGACGTTTCTCGCGTCGTTGGGTAATATCATTTCATCGCGAAACCAGTCGCACGGTTTGCCGGTACTGCAAACCAATGCCTTCGGCATGGCCTACGGTTCGCTCCTGATGTTTCTGTTTATCGTATTTGACGGCGGCGTGTTTGCCTACGATACGAGCTGGCAATATTCCGTGTCGCTGATCTATCTGAGTCTGTTCGGCTCGGTGTTTGCCTTTGGCGCCTACCTGACATTGATCGGCAGAATCGGTGTCGACAAGGCCGCCTATGCGACGGTTATGTTTCCACTGGTGGCCCTGCTGATATCGACGGTATTTGAAAACTATCACTGGAGCGTGACCTCGCTGTGCGGCGTGGTGCTGGTGGTGCTTGGCAATCTGCTGATCAATGGCCGGCGTCAGCGCCAGTGGTTACGCCGCAAACTGTCCGGCCTGATGCAATCATCGACGCTGGAGGGATAAACAGAAGTGTTTATTTGTGCTGGAAGGTGTAGTAAAAATTCATCAGGTAATTGAAGCCGAACACGATGCCGGTCGCGCCTACCTGGGCCAGTAAATAATACAATCCAAACAGCTCGTGGAAGGTCCAGAAAATCGAGGTGTTTATGGCAAGCCCGGTTAGCGCGACCAGGGTAAAGCGGCTGAACTGTATTCGATGGGCGCCATCGGATTTAAACGTCAAGTGGTATTGAAACGTGTAGTTGACGATGACCGCCAGACTGAAGCCGATGGCGCTCGACAGCGTTGCGTTGGTATTCAGCAACTCATGCAGGATGTAGAGTGTAGTAAACTGCGTTATAGCACCGAGGCCACCACCGATCATGTAGCGGATCAGTATCTCGGTTCGGGTAAATGCGCGAAGCATCAATTGCAGCATTGATCTGGCCGGAGTTGTTGAGCATTGTGGAGACTATCGACCGCCGGGTGCAAAGCTGAAAGCCAGCGCTGCCCGGAATACTGATCGAAGAATTCCCAAGTGAGCGAGAGTATGCCAGAAGACTTCAATCAAGTGATAGACCGGAAAAACACCGCCAGCCTCAAATGGGACAAATATCGCAACACCGATATTCTGCCGATGTGGGTTGCGGATATGGAGTTTCCGGTTGCCGAAGCGATTCAGAATGCGCTGAAAAAGCGCATTGAGCACCCGATTTACGGCTATACCATCGGCACCGCGGAAACCGCCGCGATCGTTTGTCAAAGACTGCGCGAAGACTATGGCTGGGAGGTCGATCCGGACTGGCTGGTGTGGATTCCCGGCGTGGTGCCAGGCTTGTGGGCAGCCTGCGCCGCGGCAGGCAGGGATGGCGATCAGGCGATTTTCAGCACGCCGATCTATCATCATTTTTTTGCCGTGCCCGGACAGGCCCGCAAGGTGGCGAGGCCAGTACCGCTCAGGCGTGAGACCTCCGGCCGCTGGACCTATGATTTCGACGCGCTGGAGGCAGCAATCAACGACAAAACCAGCCATATGCTGCTTTGTTCGCCGCATAACCCGACCGGCACCCTGTTCAGCAGGGAGGAAACCCGCCGCCTGTGTCGTCTGTGCGACGAGCACGATCTGCTCATCGTTTCTGATGAAATCCATTGCGGGCTGATTCTGGCCGAGGACAAGCCACACTGCCCGGCCGCCACCGCCAGTCCTGAGTCCGCCGCGCGGCTGATCACCCTGATGTCGCCCAGCAAAACCTTTAATCTGGCGGGACTCAACTGCTCGTTCGCGGTGATTGCCGACGCGCAGTTGCGCAAGCAGTTCAACGACGCCTGCCACAGCGTGCTGCCGATGGTGCCGGGACTGGCTTACACGGCTCTGGAGGCGGCGTATAGCGACGGCGGCGAATGGCATCGGCAACTCTTGACACAGTTGCGTGACAATCACGCTTATCTGGAGCGGGAAATTTCGACGATTCCCGGTTTGACGATGTCGCCGATGGAGGCGACGTATCTGGCCTGGATCAATACTGATGACTTGCCGGTGGACGATGCGGCGGCATTCTTCGAGCAGCATGGCGTGGGTCTGTCGCCGGGCGCCGGCTTCGGGCTTGCCAATTATGTGAGGCTCAACTTCGCCTGTTCGAGGGCGATGCTGGAAACCGCCGTTGAGCGTATGCGCAAGGCAGTGGCGTCGCTGTAGGTGATCCGGCGACGTTCGCTCAGCCGATGCGAACGGTTCCTTCGTCCAGCGCCTGCAGCAGGCCCAGCGTCATGCGGGCGGTAGCGCCCCATAACAGTTCATTCTCGAAACGTTTGTAATAAACGACCGGATGGCGCCTGGGCGGGCCGGGAAAATCGTGAGGCCGCGGCTCCGGTGTCTTCAGATAATAATTCTGTTCATCCTGTAACCAGCGTAGCGGAATGGTAAAAATCCGCGCCACTTCGGACTCCTGGGGGATGAGTTTTTGCGGCCAGGGAATAATACTGACGAACGGATACACGCTGAAATTGCTTACCGTGTGATAAGGGGCGAGCTGGCCGCGCACATCGACACGGCTGATGTCCAGACCGATTTCCTCTTCGGCCTCGCGCAATGCGGTGTGGCTGATCGAAGGATCGTCAGGGTCCTGCTTGCCGCCGGGAAACGCGACCTGACCGCTGTGGCGATCACCCGGGCGCTCGGCCCGGCGGATAAACAAAACATGCCATTCATCCTGCTGTTGCAGCATCGGAATCAGCACCGCCGCCTTCTTGATCGCCGTACCCTGGGCGCTGTCGAAAACCGGTCCGTCGGCGGGTCTGAGAAAGCCGGGTTGTGCGTATTGTTTAACCATAATTAGCAACAAGCATACACCATGCGCTGATAGATGAATTTTCATTCGTATTACCAGACTTAAATAATAAGGATTCATGTTTATAAAACAAACGACAAACGGATAAATACATGGATACACAGGGTTTTATGTAAATGCTGCGATGCGTCAAGCCATCCAGAAATCAGCCGGACTGCCGATATTCTCTGCATTATCCCCAACGTGACAGGATGCAGCATGTCTACCACAGAGCTTGCCGGCAAACAGCGTGACCATGCCAATCGCATTCTGGTCTTGGTGCGGGAGCCCGAAACCCTTGCCCTGATCAGTGCTCAAGTGGTCAAGCTGCTGGGGCTGTCGGTGGTTGCCTGCGAGACCGTCGAGGCGTTCAACAAGGCACTGGCGGAGGAGATGTCGGCGATTATTCTCGCCATCGCCGATCTCAGCCTGATCGAGGAAGAGTCTGACGACCTGCTTGGTGAGCTCGGGCAATACGGCGTTCCACTGATCGGTCTGTACAGCCGGACCGATAACTGTCCGCGTCTAAGTGGCAAACAGATCATCGCCAGTATCGATCGCGATTCCGAAGATCAGATGGCGACGATTTCCGGGCTGGCCGAGAATATCTTTGAAAACCGCAGAATCCGCATCATCGTCATGCACCCGCATGACAAACACCGCGCTTATCTCCATGAGTTGCTGAACAGCCATTTTTATACCGTAATGCAAGCCGCAGACGTGGCCGAAGCCATGGAGCTGCTGTCCCTGTATCCGCAAACCCAGCTTTTGCTGATGGATGAAAAATGCAGCACGGTGAGCGGATTCGACATCATCGATACGCTGCGTGAGACGTTTCACGCCGATCAACTGGCGATCCTGACCATGGTGGCGCAGCGCGATCCCGGCCTGATCGCCCGCTTGTTCGAATCCGGAGCCAGCGACGTGATCGCAACATCGAGTGACGATGTGGAACTGCTGGCCAGAGTCGGCTATCAGGCGCGTACCATCAACCACATCCGCAAACTGCGCCGCCGGGTTTATCAGGACGGTCTGACCGGTGCCTATACCAACGACTATTTTGATGATATCGGTAAAAAGATATTCGCCAGCTCCCAGCGGGGTAATATGCAACTGGGGTTTGCGGTGATCAATATTGATGATTTTAGCACGCTGAACGAAATGCACGGCGCGGCGGTGGGCGACCTTGTATTATGCGCCGTGGCTGATCAGCTCAGGCAGCTGTTTCGCGATACCGATATTATCGCGCGCAAGGAGGGCGACGAGTTTTTATGTCTGATCAGTTGCGTGGGCCGGCGTAATATTCACGGGATACTCGACCGGGTATGCCAGCAAATCGCGAAAAAAGGTGTCTGGTACGGCAAGGACCGTTTGCCGGTCACGGTCACGGTCGGAGGCACCGCTGAACTTGGCGCCAGTCTCGAAACCATGCAGACCCGCGCCGAAATGGCCTTACGGCAGATTCGCAAGGAAGGCAAGAACCGGGTCGGCATCCTCTAGCAGCCTGCTAGCTGTCAGGTCAGTTTGTTGCGCCTGATGCCGCAACGCTCGCATTCCATTACCGTCACCAGTTTGCCCTCTTTGACATCAAAGCGGTTTTTCTTGATGACTTTCCATTTATGATGATTATTTCTGCACAAGGTTTTACCCTTGCGCAAATCATTTGCAGACGGACGTTTAAACTCGAGAATCTTTGCCATGTTGCCGCCGGATCTGAAAACACTCGATGATTATATCGGAGAAAACCTCGATATTCTGTCGATCGGCCTGAATCCGTCGCCGCCGTCGGTTGAGGCCGGGATTTATTTTGCCGGTAAGCGCAATCGTTTTTGGCAGGCGCTGAACGGCGCGGGGCTGATCGATGAGGAATTGCGGCCGAGCCGGGCCTCGATGCAGCGGCTGTTCGATACCTTCAGAATCGGCTTTACCGATACGGTCAAACGTCCGACGCCGGGCGCGGGCGATTTGCGCCGCGCCGATTTTTTACGCGACGTACCGCTGCTGGTCGAGAAAATAAACTCTTATCGACCACTGATTGCCTGGTTTCATGGCAAGGTGGCGTATCGGCAGTTTCTGTCGGTGAGCGGCTCTGCGGCCGATGAGCTCGACTGGGGGCTGCAGCCGCTCAGGATCGGCCAGTCGGCGGTTTTCGTCTCGCCCAATCCAAGCCCGGCCAATGCGGTTTTTTCCCTGCAGGATCTGATCGTTTTCTATCGGGATTTAAAAGCCCTGCGCGATTCGCTGCGCAAAACCTCGTAAAGGCTTATCGGTATTTATCCTTGAGTCTCGCGTAATTCTCCGCAACATAACGCAGAAAGGTTTTTTCCGAATCACTCAGGCTGCGCGCCTTGCGGGCCGGGGCGCCGACATACAGATAACCGCTTTCGAGCCGTTTGCCCGGGCCGACCACGGCGCCGGCGCCGACCATCACGCCATCCTCGATTACCGCCTTGTCGAGCACGGTTGCGTTGATGCCGATCATCACCTCATTGCCGATCGTGCAGGCGTGCACGACCGCGCCGTGGCCGAGGGTGACGTAATCGCCGATGGTGAGTGGATTACCGCCGGGGTTGTAGCGGCTGTCGTGGGTGACATGCAGCGTGCAATTGTCCTGCACGCTGGTGTATTCGCCGATCCGGATACGCTGAATATCGCCGCGGATAACCGCGCACGGCCAGACTGAACTGTGCGGGCCGATCGTCACATCGCCGATGACCACCGCGCTGTCGTCGACATAGACGCTGGCGTCGAGCTGCGGCGACATGCCGTCAAAGGTGCGAATACTCATGGTCTATAATTCCTGTCTGGTTTTTCCGGTAAGCGGGGCGATGATAGCAAGGAATTCGGGATGAGCGGCAACAGCGTGAAGGGATTGGCCGGTGGCCGATGGATTGGTGTATTGTTGTTGCTGATGCTAGCAGCTTGTAAGCAGCCCGGTGAGTTGCCGACGGGACTCAGCATCGCCGGGGAATGGCGGGATGTCGGCGAGCTGGCTTTGCTGAGCGATATCACCTATCTCGACCAGAACGGCCGGCGCCGCAGCGAAGGCGAAATTTTCGATGCCGCGTTCGACATGATCGAACAGGCCCGGCGTTTCATCCTGCTCGATATGTTTCTGTATAACAGTTTTACCGGGCGCGAGACGGGCGTGACTCGCGCCCTGTCGTCTGAGCTGACGGAAAAACTGATCGCGCAGAAAAAAGCCTGGCCGGATTTGCAGATCGTGCTGATCAGCGATCCGGTCAACACGGTTTACGGTGGTTTGGAATCGGCCGATTTCAAGGCGCTGGCGGCGGCCGGTATCGCCGTTGTTATCACCGATCTCGACCGTCTTCCCGACAGCAATCCGCTGTACTCGTTTTTCTGGCGGCTGTTGATTCAGCCGTTCGGCAACAGCCGCGCAGAGACCCTGCCGAATCCTTTCGGCGAGGGGCGTGTGTCGGTGCGCAGCTGGCTGCGGATGCTCAATTTCAAGGCCAATCACCGCAAGGTGCTGGTGGCCGATTCCGGCGACGACCTCGTTGCCCTGGTCGTCAGCGCCAATGCCCAGGACGCCAGCAGCGCCCACAGCAATATCGGCCTGCGCCTGACGGGGCCGGCGGCGCACGACCTGATCGCCACCGAGAACGCGATTCTGGCGTTTTCCGGCGGTGCGCCGCTCGAGGTCGCCATGCCGCCGCGGCGCACCGGTTCCGGCGTGACGGTGCAGGTGCTGACCGAGAGCCGGATCAGGGACGACATCCTGGCCAGGCTCGATTCGCTCGGGCCCGGCGACGAGGTCGACATCGCCATGTTCTTCCTCACCCACCGCGCGACCATCCGCGCTCTGAAGCGGGCCCATGCGCGCGGCGCCCGGCTGCGCATCGTGCTCGGCCCGAACCAGACGGCGTTCGGCGTGAAGAGGTACGGCATCCCCAATGTCTCGGTCGCGGCCGAGCTGAGGCGCGCGGGCATCGCGCTGCGCTGGTGCGACGCGCATGGCGAGCAGTGCCACTCCAAGATCATGATCGTGCGGCGCGCCTCCGGAGAGGCCGAGATATCGCTCGGCTCGACCAATTACACGCGGCGCAATCTCGACGGCTACAATCCGGAGACCAATCTGGTCCTGCGCGGGGCTGCCTCGCGACAGGTGTTCCGCCGGGCCTCGGCCTGGTTCGAGATGATCTGGAACAACGAGCCCGGGCGCCGGTTCACCGCCGAATACGACGTCCATGCCGGCGACGCGGCGTGGAAGTGGCTGATCTACCGTTTCGGCGAAGGGACCGGCTGGAGCACCTGGTAGAAA
>JAGRHW010000210.1 GCA_020444765.1 Gammaproteobacteria bacterium
TATCCATGCGATAGAGTGGGCGGCGGGAACCCGGGCGATTGTTCTCGGTAAGCCAAGTCTGGAGTTCTTTGCCCAGGTTGTCGCTTCGACGCCTTTTGCTGCCGGGCGCTGCTTGATGATTGGCGACGATGCCGTCAGTGATGTGAAGGCGGCTATCGATGCCGGTTTGCAAGCCTGCCTGGTCAAAACCGGTAAATATCAGCCGGGTGATGAAACAGACTTGCCGGTGCAGGCAAGGGTGATTGAAAACGTGACCGAACTTTTTGCCAAACAGGTTATAGCGTCGGTTTAGACAAATTCTCTGAAACCGACCTGCACGTTGGATTTATGCAGGCCTGGTTTTCTTGTTTGCCTAATATCTCATTAGCGCTCGGCTTTGGCCGTTTCAAGCACCTGCTGGTACCAGTACTCGATGGATTTGGCATCGGCCTGGCTGACCTGAATAGCGGGAAACAAGGGGCGAGCACCCCACTGTTGCATTTTCTCGGTGATACTCAAACCGAAAGCGCAGAAGCGCGGAAAACGGCGGTCACCAAGAGCCAGTACCGCAAAAGGAAAATCCCGGTAACGTTCCGCTTCGCCTGCCGCCGGCCAGTTGTTGCCTGTTTTCGGGGCGTCGCCTTTGCCCGTGGTGCTGGCTACAATCAGCAGCGCGTGATCAGGTAAAGGGGTTTCACCGAGTGCGTTCAACTCTGCCAGCCGGACACTAAAACCCGCCTGATCCAGGCGTTCGCAGGTTTGTTCGGCCACTGCCCGCGCGGTACCGGTTTCAGTGGCATAAGCCACGACATAGTTCCCGGCTTTCGAATGCCGGCGTGGGGATCTTTGCCGTAGGCGCCAGTCGGCGCGCAGCAATACGCCGGCATAGGCGAGCAGTACCAGACTTGCCAAAATCTGCCGGTTGCCGCCGGCCGTGTCCATTTGCCAGATTAGCCAGACAGCTCCGGCCATCAGGGGCAATACGATTTTCAGCCAGAAACTCAAAGCGGTAGCACTCCGGACTGCTCTCCTTGTACAGTCGGCTTCGGTTTGATTGCGCCTGTGTGAGTCCCCGATGATGGAAGCATGGCGACGGGTGAAATTTTACAAGACATGCTCACCACGATTGATTCAATGTAGAAATAAAACAGCCAGCAACACAGGTATGACGAGCCCGAGCCCTGTTACCGGCCAAACGGATGTTCTTTCGCGAGCGTGCAGCGCCAGTACGCCGAAACCGGTCAGGCAGAATGCCACGCAGATGCCCGCGAAAATATCGATAAACCACAGCCAGACGGTGCCGGTGTTGCGTCCTTTATGCAAATCATTGAGCCAGGCAATCCAGCCCCGATCGGTGAGCTCGTAAACCATGTCACCGGAATCGAGGTCGATACTCAGCCAGGCATCGCCACCCGGGCGCGGCAGAGAAAAATACAACTCCTGATCAGACCATTCGGCATCGGCGTTAGCGAGGCGAATATTGTGGGTCTCGGCCAGCCATTGATGCAGTGTGGCCGGCGTTTCAAGTGTGGCGGCGGTCTGCTGCGTTTTGAGTTGTTCGATCAATTCGTCAGGTAACTGTGTTTCCAGTGTTTGGATAGCCGGTGTGGCGGAAATCAACCCGGCATTATTGAGGGTGATGCCCGTGATGGCGAACAGGAGCATACCGCAGAGCGCCAGCGCGGAGCTGATCCAGTGCCAGGTCAGCAGCCGGCGCAGCCAGAGGCCTCTGCGCTCTGCGGAGGAGGTGAGTGCGGCATCTTGCATAGGTTATGTCGCCTGAAAGAATCGATAAGGCGCGATCCTATACCAGATCTCTTACACACTCAATAAATGCGAATGATTTTGATTAGCTTTATCTGTTTATATATTAAAAGGCAATTTCTGAATTAAAGAGTGAGGCTGGTCCCGGACCTTGTCGCCGGTTTTGACAGGCGTGTATGCCTGTTCGATTTGGTGAAAGGTCAGGGATTTATCGGCAGATTTTGAATCATTCCAATCTTTGTGTGCTTGTTTTCCGATTCGAGAATAGTTCTCATTAGCACTTGAGAATAGTTATCATTAATATTAGTATTTGCCAATAGTACTGTCTTAGACGTGACTTTCTTGTTTCTGTGCGGGCCATAACAAGCCGTCTGTTTTGGCTCGTGCTGCTGATTCGCAACTCACTTAGGAAAACAACATGAAGAACCGGAGAATTCCACACTCCTGCACCGCCACTGTGCTGGGTCTTACGCTTGCTTCGGCTGCCTCGGCAGAAGAAGCACTGACACTGGATGATGTCGTTATCAGCGCGGCGGGTATCGAGCAAAAACTGACCGATGCGCCGGCGTCGATCACGGTGATCACCAAGGAAGATCTGGATCGAAAACCCTACGCTACCTTACTCGATGCGGTGCGCGAAGTGGAAGGTGTGGATGTCGGTGAAACCACCGATAAAACCGGGCAGGGCAGTATCAGTATTCGCGGTATGGGGGCCGATTACACACTGATTCTGATCGATGGCAGACGGCAGAACAACGTAGGTGATATCTATCCGAATAACTTCGGCGGCAACCAGTTCAATCATATTCCACCGAAGGAAATGATCGAACGGATCGAAATTATCCGCGGCCCTGCCTCGACGCTTTATGGCGCGGATGCGCTGGGCGGGGTAATCAATATCATCACCAAAAAAGTCAGTGACGAATGGCACGGTTCGCTGTCGCACAGCCGCACGATCGAAACCAACGATGATTTCGGCGATGACGATACCACGGATTTTTCTGTGAACGGCCCCTTGATCAAGGATCGCCTCGGCATCGGCCTGCGCGGCAGTTTTTACAACCGTGACGCCTCAACGCCTGAATACGACCCGGCGATCGATCCGAGCGGCACCGCCGTGCCGCGCGAGCTGGGTTATGGCTCCGGCGGCAAAACCGTGGACAATGAAAACCGCAACCTTGGCGTTCGTCTGGATTACAAGTTGACCGACAACCAAGATCTGACGCTGGACTACGAAACCTCCAGCCAGGAATACGACAATGTCCCGGTCGATGGTGAAAACCCGCTCGGCACGACCGACAGCGTCGCCCGCCTGCCGCGCGCCGGCTATGCCCTGGAGCAGGAATTCAACCGTGATCAGGCCTCGATTCGTCACGAAGGTGACTGGTCGTTCGGGCATATCGATATCACGCTGCATCATGTCGAGACCAGCAACGACGGCCGGACTCTGCCGCTGACCGCGACTGAACGGCTGCAACTGAACGATATGCAGGCCGCCGGCGCCAGCGATGCGGAAATCGAGGCGGCGTTTTTGCCCCGCCCGAAGCGCACCCTGGAAACCCGCCAGACCACGCTGGATGCCAAGATCGATTCGCAGGTCGGTGAGCACTGGCTGGTTTACGGCGGGCAATATATCGATGCAGAAATGGAAGACGGCACCTTCGGCATGAACGGCAGCGGCTTTGCCAAAGGCTCGGTTCAGGAGCACCGGCAGTGGTCGGTTTTTGCCGAGGACAACTGGAGCCTGACGCAGTCACTGACGCTGACTGGCGGCTTGCGTTATGACCATCACAATATTTTCGACGGCCACGTCAGCCCGCGTCTCTATGCTAACTGGCAAAGTTCACCGGCCTGGACATTTAAAGGCGGCGTCAGCACCGGTTATAAGGCGCCCCAGGCCAGCGATCTGTATGACGGCATTACCGGTTTTGGCGGGCAGGGCACCAATCCTTTCCACGGCACGCCGGATCTGGAACCGGAAACCAGCGTCAACAGCGAGCTGGCGGCGTATTTCTCGCACCCGGCCGGGCATAACTTCAATGCCACGGTGTTTTCCAACCGTTTCAAGGATAAAATTGAAACGGGCGACGGCATCTATCATTGCGCTGATCCTGCTGCCGATCAGGCAAACTGTGCGGATTTAGCGGCCGAGTGGTATGAGGTGCTCGGTGAGGGCTACACCTTCAGTCAGCTGATTAATATCGACAGCGCGCAGATCGACGGCCTTGAGCTGGCGGGCAAATACCAGTTCACCGATGCCTTGTCCCTGCGTGCGAACTACACCTACACCGACGCGCGTATTACCAGCGGCGAGAACGACGGCGAGCCGTTAAGCGGCACCGCCAAGCATATGGCCAATGCCACGCTGAACTGGCGCCTGACCGAGAAATTCAGTACTTATCTGACGGCGGAAATGCGCTCGAAACGCTTTACCAGCGAGCCGCGCGGTTGGAATACCGATGTCGACTATCCGAAATACTACAAGGACTACACGATTTTCCACCTCGGTGGCAGTTATGAAGTCAACAAGAATTTCACCCTTAGCGCGCGCATCAACAACCTGCTGGACGAAGATTTCACCAGCTATAAAACCATCTTCACCACCGAAGATGACGGCTTGACCTGGGATCCCAATTATGTCGATGACTACAATGTAAAATCCAAGGCAAGAAGCTTCTGGCTCTCGGCTACGGTCAGCTTCTGAAGTACGGCTTAAAGGCGATTGTGCCTTTTTGAGCCAAGGTAAAACAGGCCCGCCTGATCGCATCAAACCAATGCGATCAGGCGGGCCTTACATTGTGATCCCCTCGTGGTTTATGGGCTTGTCGAAATAAATCGGAGTACTAGAATTGTAGTCAAACATTCAGGCCAGAGCTGTATAACAGGCTTTGCATGAAACGGGCTGAGTAAGCCCGGGGAGATTGCCGTATGCTGACTGACAAGCTTTCGATGCTGGGACTTAGTGCGCTGCTGGCCGTGTCGCTCGCGATGACTGCCTGTAGTGACGATTCGTCGACCGGCGCTGCCGATCCGGATCGCGACCTGACCGTGCTGCGTTCCGACCTGGAACGCGAGGCGAATCCGCAGGTCGACGCGAACGACCTAGCCACGCAGGTCGATGCGAATACCGCGTTTGCCATCGATCTCTACAAAGCGGTGCTGGTCGAGCAGAGTCGGGCAAACCTTATCGCTTCGCCGTACAGCGTGTCGATCGCCCTGGCCATGACCTGGGCCGGCGCCCGCGGCCAGACCGAAACCGACATGGCGGCTGGGTTGCATTATGAGCTGCCGCAAGCATCCCTGCATCCATTCTTCAACCATATCGACCTTGCGCTCGAAAGCCGTGGTGAAGACGCCGAAGGGCAGGACGGCGAACCGTTCCGTCTGCGTGTGGCCAATTCGCTCTGGGGTCAGAAGGACTTCACTTTCAAACAACCCTTTCTTGACACGCTCGCCCTCAACTATGGTGCCGGACTGCGGGTGCTGGATTTTATCGCCGAGCCCGACGATTCACGTCTGACCATCAATCACTGGGTGGAAGAGAAAACCGATGAGCGCATTAAAAACCTCTTGCCCGAAGGGTCGATAACGCCGAATACGCGTCTGGTACTGACGAACGCCATCTACTTCAACGCCGCCTGGGCGGCCAAGTTTGACGAAAATTCCACCCGCGACGGTGACTTCAACGCACTGGACGGGGGCGCTGTCAGCGTGCCGATGATGTCGCAGATGGCCGGCTTCAATTACACCAAAGCGGGCGACATCGATGCCATCGAATTGCCATACGATGGCGGCGAAGTCTCGATGGTCATCCTGCTGCCCGACGACCTTGAAGCGTTCGAAGCGCGTCTGGACACCGCGCTGCTGACCGAAATCGATGCCGGCCTGGCCCCGGCAATGGTTGATCTCACGATGCCGAAATTCGAGATTGAATCAACACTGCCGCTCACCCGGACCCTGCAGGACATGGGCATGACCTCGGCCTTTATCAATGCGGATTTCACCGGCATGGCCGATGCAAGCCTGGCTATCAGCGACGTCTTCCACAAGGCCTTTATCAAGCTCGATGAGAACGGCACCGAAGCCGCTGCCGCCACCGCCGTCGTGGTTGGTGAAACCTCGGTCCCGGTGGCTGATGTTACGCTGACCATCGATCGGCCCTTCCTTTACCTGATTCGCGATGTCGAAACCGGGACGGTGATTTTCATAGGTCGTGTCGTTGCGCCTTGAGGACCGCTTGTATGTCCGCGTAGTTCCGCTGTACCTATAGGCCTTGCTTTTTCTGCATCCACTGGCTGGGGGTGATGCCGGTAATGCGCAGGAACTCACGGTTGAAATTCGATTTGGTGTTAAAACCGCTTGCCAGCATCGCCGAGGTGACGCTTTCACCGCGATCAAGTACCTGACAGGCGTGCTCAACCCGGTATTTGTTGACATAACGGGACACATTTTCTCCTGTCGTGCGGTTGATCGCCGTTGAGACCTGCTTGGCCGGATAGCCAAGCCGTCGCGCAATCCGCGACAGGGTCAGGTCAGGATCGAGATAAAGCTTCTGACTGACGATCAGACCTTCCAGTTCGCTCATGATCTTTGCAACCGGCAGATCCGGAACGTTTTGCGGGGTGGGGGAGGGAATCGGTGCATCT
>JAGRHW010000211.1 GCA_020444765.1 Gammaproteobacteria bacterium
CAGGCGATCCAGCACCGCTACCTGCTCAAGTACCTCGACCGATGCCTGAACATAGATCTTCCAGGGTTTTTCGCCCTCGCAACTGATACCGACACTGGTATTACCGTATTGCCTGGCGCCGGGTGGCCAGAAAGCGTCCAGGGGCTGCAGACACTTGACCAGCTTGAGCCGCCGGTCAAGCCTGCCCGGTTCGACCTGCAGATCGGTTTCAGCGCCAAGCTCGGCAATGACAAACTGTGTAACGCGCTCACGGATCGAGGCATGAGACTGCCACGCATCCTGCGCCTGCAGACTGGCTGAAAAAATTGCCGGAAAGGCCGTAATAAGAAGATAGAACTTGAACTGCCGCATTGCGATCCCTGGATGCATAACCGGCAATAAGCGCTGCCGGTGTTTCCCTGACAGCAAAAGATACAAGTACTATGCCATGGCCTGAAACAAAGCCCCGGCTGTCATACCCGACAAAGACCACAAGATCACTGCATTTCCGGATAACCGAGGGGTTACACGAGGAGTTACATCCGATGTAACCCCCCTGCCGGCCTCATCTAACCTCTAAATACTCGATTCGATCACAGTTTTGCCGACACATGCTTCACATGTCCGCATCAGGAAATTTCCGGCATGTCGGTTTACAAGGACGAGTAACGATGAGCAACATTATTGACGATTATCTTGGCACACATGCGACTGCATTAACGCTGCGCGCGCAACGCGCGAGCCTGCTGGCCAATAACGTAGCCAATGCCGATACGCCAAACTACAAGGCGCGTGATATTGATTTCGGCGCCACACTCCAGCAACAGCTCTCAGCTCAGACGAGCGGCCTGCAGACCACGCATGCTGCGCATATAGACACGTCGCAATCCGGCCTGTCCGGCACTGCCATCAAATACCGCGTACCGCAACAGGCGTCTCTCGACGGCAATACTGTCGACTCGGACGTCGAAAACGGCAAGTTCGCAGAAAACGCTGTGCGCTACCAGGCCAGCCTGGAATTTCTCGGCAGCCGCATCAGCGGACTTATCAACATATTAAAGGGTGAATAACGATGTCTTTGTTTCAGATTTTCGATATCTCCGGCAGCGGCATGACCGCGCAAAGCCTGAGACTCAACCTCACCGCCAGTAATATGGCCAATGCCAACTCCGTCGCCAGTAATCCGGAAGACGCCTACAAATCACGTCAACCGGTCTTCCAGGCGGTTATGCAAAACAGCATGGAACAAGGGGGAGCCACCGGCGTGCAGGCTCTGGCCGTGGTCGAAAGCCAGGCCGAGCACCAGATGCGTTACGAGCCGGGTAATCCGCTGGCCAATGAGGAAGGCTATGTCTTTTCATCCAATGTCGACGCGGTTGAGGAAATGGCCAACATGATGTCGGCCTCGCGCAGCTATCAGAACAATATCGAGGTTCTCAATACCTCGAAAAAACTGTTGCTGCAAACATTGAAGCTCGGCGAATAAACAGGAGTAAGGTCATGTCAAGCACCAACGTAATCGATTCCAGCGCCCTCAGCCAGTACCTGCGGGAGCCGGAAACCACCGGTACCAAAAAAAACCAGCTCGGTCAGGAAGAGTTCATGGAGCTGATGCTCGAACAGATGAAAAACCAGGACCCGCTGAAACCGACGGAAAACGGCGAGTTTATCGCGCAGATGGCTCAGTTCAGTACGGTGACCGGTATTTCCGAGATGAGCGAATCTCTCGAATCACTGACAGCCTCGTTCGGCAATTACCAGGCACTGCAATCGGCCAGCCTGGTCGGGCGCAATGTGTTGATACCAACCGACAGCTTTACATTGACCGAAGATAACACGCTCGAAGGCGTTGTGGATATGGAAGCATCGACCGGCAATGCCTCGGCCAGTATCTACAAGGCAAACGGTGAACTTGTTCACCAGTTCGACCTCGGTATCCAGGCAGCCGGTCAAAACAAATTCTCATGGGACGGCATGTTGGAGGATGGCGAACGCGCCGCACCCGGTGAATATTCCATCATGGTCAGTTACGGCAGCGGAGAAAACACCGTCGCCGCTGACGTTATGATCGAACAGCAAATCGACAGCGTCAATCTCTCCACCAGTGGCGGGGAAATTATCCTTAACACCATCGACGGACAGAGTCTGAATTTCTCAGACGTTCGTCAGATCCACTAATACAACGCAGGGAAAATACCATGACATTTGAAATCGCTTTGACAGGAATCAACGCCGCGAGCGCCGAGCTCGACGTGATTTCCAACAACATCGCCAATAATGCAACTACCGGATTCAAAAGATCCGAAGCGGAATTCGCCGATATGTATGCGAGCAGCACGCTCGGTCTTTCCAATACGGCAACAGGCTCCGGTGTAAGAGTTGCCAGTATCGCCCAGCAGTTCTCGCAGGGTGATATTTCCTATACTGACAACAACCTGGATTTGTCCATTTCAGGCGAAGGTTTCTTCCGGATGAATGACAACGGCAGCATCGTGTACACCAGATCCGGCGTCTTCTCACTCGACGCTGAAGGCTATCTGGTCAACTCGGCGGGACATTACCTGACCGGCTACCCTGCCGACACAGACGGTAACATCAGTTCCGCGATCAGCAGCCTCCGTCTCGATCCGGGTGACTTGTCGCCGCAGGCAACGTCGGAAATGGAGCTGGGTATCAATCTGGACACCATGTCCGAAGTGCTGGACCCGTTCGATGTGAACGATCCGAATACCTTTAACTATTCGACGACAACCACGATTTACGATTCGCAGGGCAGCGCCCATGACGCTTCTATCTATTACCACATGGATGCGCCGAATGAATGGAGCAGCTATATCTATGTCAACGATGTCGAGGTCAGTCAGGCCGGTGGCAACCAGCTGGTCTTCAATGAAGACGGTACATTGGCGAGCGTAAACGGCAACCCGGAAACCCTGATCACCACGAATTCGTTCACCCCTGTCGACGGTACCGCGGCGCAGACGATCAGTCTGGACTTTGCCTCGACAACGCAATATGACAACCCCTTCGGTATCAATCATATTACGCAGAACGGTTACAGCACCGGCAGCCTGGAAGACATCGAAATTGATGGCAACGGCATTATTTACGGCCGCTACAACAACCAGGAATCAAAGCCGCTTGGGCAGATATCTCTGACCAACTTTGCCAACCCGCAAGGCTTGAGGCCGGTCGGTGAAACCGGTTGGGCTGAAACATTCAGCTCCGGCGTTGCCGCAACCGGTACGCCCGGAAGCGCAAGCCTGGGTCTTTTGCAATCAGGCTCGCTGGAAGAGTCCAATGTCGATATCACTGAAGAACTGGTTGCCATGATCGGCGCCCAGCGCAGCTTCCAGGCCAACGCCCAGGTTATCAGCACGGCTGACACCCTGACCCAGACCGTTATCAATATCCGTCGATAACAGGGAGCTAGAGCTTAATGGATAAGATGGTTTACCTCGCCATGAGTGGCGCCAAGGAGGTCATGCTCAGGCAGGCCTCCAACAACCACAACCTGGCGAATGTGAGTACCACCGGCTTCAAAGCCGACCTCGATTCCCTGGAAAGCCTGCCGGTCTACGGACCCGGGCATCCGGCCAGGGTCTACGTCCAGGACCAGGCGGTCGGCGCGGATCACTCAGGCGGGGAAATCATCTACACCGGACGTGAGCTCGACATCGCGGTAAACGGCGAAGGCTTTATTGCCGTCCAGGATCGTGACGGCAGTGAAGGCTATACCCGGGCCGGGGATTTACGGGTCAACGCCCAGGGTTTGCTGGAGAACGGCGCCGGTTACCCCGTCATGGGTAACGGCGGCCCGATCGCCATACCACCTTTCGAAAAGCTGGAGATCGCCTCCGACGGCACGATTTCCATCCAGCCACTGGGTCAGGACGCAAACACCCTGGCGGTGGTTGACCGTATCAAGCTGGTCAAGCCACTGACCGAGGATTTGCAAAAAAGTACGACTGGTATCTTTCACAGCAAGGGGGAAGCCCCGGAAGCCGACGCCTCGGTAACTCTGGTCAACGGTTCACTGGAGAGCAGTAACGTCAATCCGGTCGAGGCGATGGTAAAAATGATCGAACTTTCGCGGCAATATGAAATGCAGGTGAAAGCCATGAAATCCGCGGAAGAGAATGACGCCGCAGCAGCCAAATTATTACAAGTCGGCTAAACACCGTCTAAGCAGGGAGCAGTAAACAATGAATGGAGCATTATGGGCCGCCAAGACCGGTCTTGACGCACAACAGACCCGAATGTCGGTTATCTCGAATAATCTGGCGAATGTGAACACCACCGGTTTTAAACGCGATCGCGCGGTTTTCGAGGATCTGGTCTATCAGAACGTCCGCCAGGCCGGCGCGCAGTCCTCGCAGGACACGCAGTTGCCGTCAGGCCTGTCGATCGGTACCGGGGTACGGGTTGTAGCCACTGAAAAACTATTCACTCAGGGAAATCTGACAACCACGGAAAGCCAGACCGATCTGGCGATTCAAGGTCGCGGTTTTTTTGAAATCCTCATGCCGGACGGCTCCACGGCCTATACCCGTGACGGTTCGTTTCAGCTCGACTCGCAGGGGCAGATGGTAACCTCCAGCGGTTTTGTACTGCAGCCGGGGATCACCGTCCCGGACAACACAACCAGCCTGACCATCGGCCTTGACGGCACGGTTACCGCGCAAATCGCCGGTAATACAGCTCCGACCCAGCTGGGTTCCATTCAGTTGACAGACTTTATCAACCCTTCGGGCCTGCAGGCGCTCGGCAGCAATCTGTTCGCTGAAACAGCGGCCAGCGGCAGTCCGCAACAAGGCACGCCCGGACTCAATGGACTCGGCATGCTGGAGCAGGGATCTGTCGAAACCTCGAATGTCAACGTGGTCGAGGAAATGGTCGGCATGATCGAAACCCAGCGTGCCTACGAAATCAATTCCAAGGCGATTTCCACGGCTGACGGCATGCTGCAATACCTGAACAACAATATGTAAACGGTGAACCGGATGAATAAGCATTTGGCGAAAATCATCAAGCCGGCGGCACTAACGCTGACGGTAATTGCGGCCAGCGCCTGCAGCACCACGCAGGAAGCACTGAAAGAGCCGGAGTTCGCGCCGGCCATGCCGATTGCCGCTGAAGAGCGTGCGGAAGTCAATGGCGCGATCTTCCATGCCAATACCAATCGCTTTCTGTTCGAGGATATCAAGGCCCGGCGCGTCGGCGACCTGATTACCGTGATTCTCGACGAGAAAACCAATGCGGCCAAAACCGCCAGCACCAACACCAACAAGGAAAGCTCGATTGATATGCCAGGCCCGACACTGTTTGGTTTACCGGTAACGCATAACGGACGCCCCATTCTTGACAACAAGCTAAGCTCGAATACCGGGTTTACCGGTTCCGGCGACAGCAGTCAGAGCAACAGTCTGTCCGGCAATATTACCGTAACGGTCGCCGAGGTTCTGAATAACGGCAATATGGTGGTGCGTGGCGAAAAGCTGCTGACCCTGAATAACGGCAGCGAAGTCGTGAGAATATCGGGGATTATCCGGCCGGTCGACGTGACACCGGAAAACACCATTATCTCCACCCAGATCTCCAATGCGAATATTACCTATAGCGGTAACGGCGCAGTGGCAGACAGTAATAAACAGGGCTGGCTTACCCGCTTCTTTAACAGCCGGGTGTGGCCTTTCTGATGAGGATTACAACGATGTTCAAGTGTAGATCTAAAAAGTCGCCGTATCATTAAAAAAAAAAATGCTTACCTGTCATGGCCGAGCGGGTCAAGGATCTCGCCAGTGTCGCGGGTGTACGTGACAACCAGTTACTCGGTTACGGCCTGGTGGTCGGACTTGACGGCAGCGGCGATTCATCCAGTGCTTTTACCGAACAAAGCATGCGCAGCATGTTGTCGCAATACGGCGTGACGATTCCGTCGAATGTCAAAATCAGCCCGAAAAACGTCGCGGCGGTTTCAATTCATGCAACCCTGCCACCTTTTTCCAAGCCCGGGCAGACGATCGATATCACGGTCTCATCGCTCGGCAATGCCAAATCCCTGCGCGGCGGCAGCCTGTTGATGACGCCTTTGCGCGGCGCTGACGGGCAGGTCTATGCCATCGCTCAGGGTGATCTGATCGTCGGCGGCCTTGGCGCCTCCGGCAGCGACGGCTCCAGCATTACGATCAATGTTCCAAGCGTGGGACGCATACCCAATGGCGCAACCGTCGAGCGTGACGTACCGAACGCATTCAGCGAATCGAGCGAAATCGTGCTGAATCTGCACGCGCCGGACTTCACCACCGCCAAACGCCTTGAGCAGGCCATCAACACCAAACTCGGTAATGCTCAGGCTGAAGCGATCGATGCGGTGTCGAT
>JAGRHW010000212.1 GCA_020444765.1 Gammaproteobacteria bacterium
CGTGCTTAGCAGAACAACCGGAAAACGCTAAGCGGGACGAAGTGATTGCAAGGCATCAAGCAGAATCTGTAGTTCAGCCGTCGTATTGTAGTAATGCGGCGCAGCACGCAAGAGAACCGGAAGTTGCCGGTCTTCCGCGTCCAGGCGTGTACTCGACGGATCCGAGGCGCCGATATTGATACCCTGCCCGCGCAATCTGGTAACGACCTCCCTCGCCTCGAGTCCTTCGACCGTAAAGCTGACAATCGCGCTTTGTTCGCTACCGGCATCATACAACTTCGTGCCGGGCAAATCGGAAAGCATTTGCCGCAACTCATCAGCCAGTCCCCAGGCGCGCTCGCGGATGCTATCGAGCCCGATATCCAGTGCGTACTCAACCGCTGCAGCGAGACCGGCGCGCAAGGCGTACGCGTTTTCCCAGTTTTCAAAACGTCGCGCATCGTTACGTAATTCATAACGATCCCTGGCCACCCAGGGCGCGGCGAAGTGGTCTATCATCGCGGGTTCCAGTTTGTTGAGCCAGGTTTCGCGGACGTACAAAAATCCTGTACCCCGGGGTGCGCGCAGGAATTTCCGGCCAGTCGCCGACAAAAAATCGCAGTGCAGGGCATCGACATCGACCGGCATCTGGCCTACCGCCTGACAGGCGTCGAGCAGATACGGAATGCCATGACGACGGGCAAGCTGTCCGACCGCAGCAGCAGGATTGACGAGCCCGCCATTGGTCGGTATCCAGGTAATTGCAATTAATGCAACCTTGTCATCGATCATGGATTCAAGAGCATCGACATCCAGCGCACCGTCAGCAGCGTTCGGAATCACCTCGATGGCGACGCCATCGCGTTTGGCCCTTTGCAGAAAGGCGACGTAATTTGCTGCATATTCCGCCATGCAGGTCAGAATCCGCTGGCCTGGTTTGAAGCTCAGCGCATAAAACGCCTGACACCAGGCTGCCGTGGCATTTTCAAGAATAGCGATTTCATTGGCTTTGGCGCCGATCAGACTGGCGACGAGCGGATAAACGTTGTCCAGTTTTTCCGCTTGCTGTGCGCTGGCTTCATAACCACCGATCATCGCTTCAAGTTGCAAATGGTTGATCACCGCATCGATCACCGGCTGCGGCATCAGAGCCGCACCCGAGGCGATCAGATGCGTCACATGCGCCAGGCCCGGTGTGTCAGCACGAATTCGCTCAATATCCAAAGTTTTTTTCATAAAATCACCGTGCCGTCAGTGGGCAATATTATCCACCCGTCATTCGCGACTCCGACCGGGAATCCAGCTGTGGACTATCCGAGGGAGACACTGGATCCCCGACAAAAGCATTCGGGGATGACGCTTATTTCTCCTGACAACAGCACCTGGGGATGACGAAGTGGTTGCAGAAGATTCGTGTTATCCCCCTGTCATTCCCGACCCCGATCGGGAATCCAGCTGCGGACTATACGAGAGAGACACTGCATCCCCGACAAAAGCATTCGGGGATGACGTCTCCCCTGACAAAAGCCTTATTTGGGGATGATGTTTCCCCGGACAAAGGCGCCAAGGATGCTGTTTACACGAAAATAAGACCCGTCCCCTAACCCGTATTACGCCGCCCGGTGGCAAGCGCGTTGATGGAGCGCAGCAGCGGGCCCAGCCAGACGCTTTGGTATTCCGGATCATTCTCGTGACCTGCGAGGTCTTTGCGGAATTTTTGCAACAGACTGATCTGAATACGGTTGATCGGTTCCATATAGGGTTCGCGACGGCCGATGGACAAGGCTTCGGCAGGGAATTTCTCCAGGCAACGCGAGGCTTCGGCGATGTCGAGCACTTTTTCGCGGCAGGATTCGAACTCATCGCAAATCAAGCCATGAAACTCATTGGCCAGCGCTTCCGATTCACACAGGTTTGCGTAATCGCGCGCGATGTCGAGGTTGGTTTTTGCAAGCACGCTTTGGCAGTTGTCCAGCAGGGTTCTGAAAAACGGCGACTTCCGGTAGATCTTGCGCAGCAGGGCGAGATTCTGTTCATCTTCAGCGAGAATTTCCGACAAGCCGCGACCGATACCATACCAACCGGGCAACATATAGCGCGATTGAGACCAGCCGAACACCCAGGGAATGGCCCGTACGGATTTTTTCGAAATATCGGCGCGTGAACGGTGCGACGGCCGCGAACCGATATTGAGCATGCCGATTTCGTTGACCGGCGTCGCCTCATAGAAAAACCGCACAAAACCGTCTTTTTCCTCGGTAAGCAGCTTGAAATGTCGCTCGCTGATTGCACTGAACTTTTCCATCAGCTGCTCGAATGCAACCGGCTCCGGCGTGGTTTTGTCGAGGCTGCTGCGCGCGGCTTTCATCAGGCCAGACACCCCCATGGTGACTTCGTAGATAGCGGTTTCGAAATTGCCGTATTTGCTCGACAGCACCTCACCCTGCTCGGTAAAACGAATCTGCCCCTGCACCGTACCTTGCGGCTGCGCGAGTATCGCATCGTGAGTCGGTCCGCCGCCACGGCTGATGGTGCCGCCACGGCCGTGGAACAGACGGATCTGCACACCGTACTCATTACCGACACTGACGATCGATTTTTGCGCCTTGTATAAATGCCAGGACGAGCTGACGATACCGCCGTCCTTGCCCGAATCCGAATAGCCGAGCATGACTTCCTGGAGGTCGTTGGCGCTTGCGAGGAATGCGCGGTAACACGGGTTGCCAAACAGACGGTGGAGGATTTCCGGCGCACGCTCGAGATCATCGATCGTCTCGAATAACGGCGAAACGCTCAGTGCGCAAAACGAACGGCCGTCGGCGTCTGTGCCCGCAAGCCCCGCCAGCGAACCGAGAAACACCACTGCAAGCACGTCGCTGGCACTGTGCGCCATCGAGATGACATAATTGCCAATCGCCTTGTCGCTGATTTCCCGGCGCATATCCGCAATCAGATAAAACACATCAAGGACCGAGCGGGTCTCGGCTGAAAGCTCGTTTTCAAACAGCGGGAAATCTTTGCCGGATTGCAAAAGTCCGGTTAGCAGATCGATGCGGGCCTCTTCTTCAAGTGCGGCGTAGTCAACATCCACCCTCGCCTGCGCCAGGATTTCCGCGAGCGCTTTTTCGTGCACGCCCGACTCCTGCCGGATGTCCAGCGAAGACAGGTAAAAACCAAAGGTTTCGACCAGCCTGATCAGATCACGCAAACTGCCGGCGGCGATATTCGCGTCGCCATGCGAACGCAAGGACTGACGGATGATTTTCAGGTCGCGCAAGAGTTCGTTCTCATTGATATAAGCATCGCCCATGACGCTGCCGTGATAGCCGTAAATGCGCTCTTCGACGAGGTCGAGATTGCATTGCAGGCGATAATGCATGAGCTGTAATTTCCGCCGGTACGGTTCGAAGCGGAACTCCTCGGGCTCGATGCGGAACGCACGGTGATCGATCAGCCGGTCGCGCAGCATGGAATCGCTGAACTCTTTTGACGGCGTAATAAGTTTGCTGGAATGGGTCAGCACCTTGCCAAGTTCTTCGACGCATTTGAGGTAGTGCTGGAGAATTTCCCGATGCTGGCGGCGCAGAGCGTCGCGTGTGACATCCACCGTTACGAATGGATTGCCATCTCTGTCCCCGCCTATCCAGCTGCCGAAACGGATAAAACTCGGCACGGTCACGCTCAGATGGCCGTTGCTTGAGCCATAGTTGCGTTTTACCGCTCTTTCCATATTCCGGTAAACTGCCGGCACTGCCTCAAAAATCGATGTTCTGAAATAATACAGGCCGTACTTGACTTCCGCGCGCACCGTCGGACGCGAGACCCGCACTTCGTCGGTATTCCAGAGGATCTGGATCTGTCCGCGCAAACGGTCGGTTATTTCCTTTTGCTGGAAGCGGCTGAGATTTTCCTGTTCGAGTCTTTGGTTGTCGACGAAGATACGCCGCAGAGCTTCCTGAATGGTACGCCGGCGTGATTCGGTCGGATGCGCGGTAAAAACCGGCACAAAGGCCAGCCGGTCAAGTAAACCCTGCAAAGTCTGCGCATCGATACCATCGGCCTTGAATTGCTTCAGGGTTTCATTAAAGGAACCATACCAGAGCGGTTCCTTGACCATCGCCTGGTCAAAACGATAATGGTATTGATGCCCTTCCTCGACCAACCGGATCAGACTGAAATAAATATTGAAAGCTCGCACCACATGCGTGAGCCGCTCGGGTGTCTGCTTTTCGATATAATCCTTCAACTCGCGGCGCAGTTGCGGATCGTCCTGTTTGTGCAGCTGGATAAAGCCTTTGCGAAGATGCTCTACCGACTCGAGAATTTCACCATTCTCCTGTCGTTGCAGTACTTCGCCGAGCAGTTTGCCGATCAGCTTGACCCGCGCCCGTAACGACTTGTCTTCGGGCATCTCGTTGGAAACATTTTGCTTTTTGGACACAGCGACGGTTCCTTGATGGTGGCAGGTTCCGGTGTAAACAAACCGGGGCAGCGATTATAGTGACAAGATTTCAAGCGTTTTTAAAGCCCCGGCACATGCGCTGTTCGGGCCTGTCAATCAACGCCCCAATATGCAGCAGCCGGTCAACAGCCCTGCAAAACCGGGGTGATTTTCGGTCGCTCGTCCCCAAGCTGAAATAGACGATTCGAACGCTATCTACAACCCTGGTTCCACCTGGCATAATCACCGGCAAACAATCAGTCGCCACTTTTTGGTGCGCAAAAACAGGGATTATACGAGACAGAAAGGCAAGCCGGGCGAAGTGTGACACCACGACACTTTCAGCGCAGGGCGGCCTGTTTTTACTTGGCTGCCCCTGCTTGATTCGCGCCGCCCTCTTCCTCCTGCTGGTGTTGCTCTTCCTCGACGATTTGCGCAACCGCCTCGGCAGCTACCGCGGTCGGTCGTGAAGGCACGGGGACAAAGTGGGTTTGTTCTTCGATCGGCACGGCCTTGCGCATACTCATCATGATCAGAGCCATCACACCGATCAGCGCGTGTATCAGGCTGAGATAACTGAAAAAACCGCCGTCGCCAAGCCGCTCCAGAACCAGACCGACGCTCAAGGGTCCGAGCGACGAGCCAACGCCGTAAAGCATGATCAGCCCACTGCTGGCACCGATCATTTGCTCCGGTTTAAGCCGATCGTTGGTATGGGAAATCGCCAGCGAATACAAAGGCAGGCTCATGCCGCCGTAAAATCCGAACAGAACGAACATCGGTTGCGGCGACAGCGCCAGCTGCAGTTGGAGAAAGGCGAACAGTGCTGCGGCGAACGTCACGATGGTAATCACCACCCGGCGGTCATAACGATCCGACAACATCCCCACCGGCCACTGGAACAATACGCCTCCGGCGATATAGGCACTGATAAAAAGGACTGTATCCTGGACGGACAAACCGCTGCGGGCCGCATAGACTGCCCCCATACCGAACACCACACTGTGCACGATGCCGGTGCCGAAAATACCGAACATGCCGAGCGGGCTGATCGAAAACAACTTGAGCAGGGATATTTTTTCGCTCTCGTTGATCGACGGTGCAGCCGAGTTGGTCAACAACATCGGAATCAGGGAAATCGAGATCAGCACCGAGACCAGAATAAACAGTTCGAAACTGCCGGGATCGGCGAGCTTCATCGTCCATTGTCCGAAGATCATCGCCAGATAGGAAATCACCATATAGATCGAAAACAGACTGCCGCGCGTTTCGTTGGTGGCGCGGTCGTTGAGCCAGCTTTCGACCACGATATAAAGACCGGCATAGCAAAACCCGGTGATGACACGGGCGATCATCCAGACGGTCGGGGTCACGTAGATCGCCTGCACCAGAATGCTGGTCGAGGCAAGCGAGGCAAACGCGGCAAAAACCCGCACGTGGCCGACATTACGGATAATCGCCGGCGTGTAACTGGAGCCGGTCAGAAAGCCCAGGTAATAACCGGTCATGATCAGACCGGTAACCATCGACGAAAAGGATTCCAGCGAGGCTCGCCAACCCAGCAAGGTGCCCTGCAAACCGTTGCCGATCATCAACAACGCGATCCCGAAAAACAAGGGCCAGGCAGCCCGGATGGTAGCTTTCATGAGGTCTTGGATTATGCTGAAAAAAGCTGTGTATTGAAGCGCAAGCGCAGCGTCGCCAGTTAGGTGAATGCGGCACGCATATAGGAATTAACTTTGTATATCCCTGAACTGTTCAGCCAAGGTCTATTTTACGCGGCATGATAGCAGCCGGCATCAGAGATTTCAGGTGGACTCTAAAGGCACTTAAGCGTCTTGCGGCTCTGTTGTACGACATAGCGGCGGATATGCTGGACTTTTTCCCAATCTTTATCG
>JAGRHW010000213.1 GCA_020444765.1 Gammaproteobacteria bacterium
ACCAGGCCGTATCGACAGCTGCCCGGACCGAGGTTTTGCGCCACCACAGCTGGCTGGGTAATGCAAGCCAGGTAATATCCGTCTGTGAAGAGCTGCTGGAAAAGGCGGGTGGATCTGCCGGGCACGTTGAGGATCTGAAGACCTGATGGAAACGACAGTGAATTCACAAGCCGGTCCGCTTGAAAAACCCTTGAAAATTCTGCTCTACAGTAACAGTTTTCTACCACAGGTCGGCGGCCGGGAAATCGTCATCTACCATCTGGCGAAGTCTCTGCAGCAGGCCGGGCACCAGGTGCTGGTCGTGAGTCCGGGCGGATGGTGGAGCTACCGTAAGCTTGCTTATCCGTTCCGCGTTCAGCGCTGGCCGAAGATTCCGGGGCTTTCGACCGTGCGTTCGTCGATGATTCATCTGGCGGCGACCGTTTCGCGCTTCGACTGCGATGTGATCAATGCGCATGCCACTTATCCCGCTGGCTATGCCGCGCTGTTATACAAGGGCTTTACCGGCATGCCGCTGGTCGTGACTCCCCACGGCGAGGATATTCATGTCATTCCGGAGATCGGGCACGGCTTGCGCTTGCAGCCGGAGTACGCGCAAAAAATAGCCGATGTGGTAAAAACCGCCGAGCGTCTTACCGCTATCAGCGGCAGCGTCGTAGCTTCCTTGCTGGATGCCGGAGCCTCAGCACAAAAAATCGTTACTATTCCTAATGGTGTTGATTTTGACCGCTTCACCACTGATACGGCTGTTGATGTCCGGGCGCGTTTTGCCATTCCCGGTAATAAGCGCATCCTTCTGACCGTTGGAAATTACGTACGTCGGCGTGGGCATGAAGAACTGGTTCGTGCCATGCGGCCGATCGTCGATGCCAACGGAGACGCCCATCTGGTGATCGTTGGTCGCGGCACCGACGTGCTGGAAGCACTTATAGCCGAGCTCGGGCTTGGTGAATCAGTCACCCTGACCGGCGCCGTGCCGCCTGTCGAGCTCAATCCGCAGGCGGATGATATCGTCGCTGCGCTCTACCGCGAAAGTGAAGTCTATGTGGCGCCCGGCATGTCCGAAGGCTCAGAAGGTTTGTCGCTGGCATTGCTGGACGCCATGGCCTCGGGGTCGGCCATCGTGGCGACGCGAATATCCGGTAACCGGGACGTGATCAGCAGTGACAAGAACGGTTTGCTGGTCGAGCCTGGCAAGCCGCAGGCGATCGCCCAAGGGGTGCTGCATATGTTGAACAACCCCGAGGCGCAGCGTGCCTACAGAGAGCAGGCCGCCAACGACGTACAGCCTTACAGCTGGACCTCGATTGCCGCGCAGTATGAAAAAACCTACCGCGAAGCGATTCAAATCAGCAATTCTTCTACGATCTGAGACGCCGTAAAGGCAGTTGCATTACCGCCGGCAATGAGGCTCTTAGAGTGAAATATCGAAATGCAATACGCCAAGTCCGCGTAAGGCAATAATCGTCAGCGTCAACCAGGCCGCCTTACCGAGCAGGTCAGCGCGTTTCTTGCGCTCCACCAGCATCAATTCGGTGCCGTAAAGTATGATGCACAGGACTACAATGAAGACATTGACATTGAAGCCGCCGACATCGACGGCTGCCTGACTGAAAATCAGCGAGGCGGCGACGACGAACAGCAGCAGATAATCAAGGGCCGTGACGTTGAACTCTTCCTTGCGGCGGCGCGGAGAAAAGCGGATCGCCAGAAATATCGCCAGGCCGATCGATGCGTAGAAACTGAACTCGACATAAGCCACCCATTCATTAAGCCAGGTCGGCCGGTCCAGAATCGACAGATAAATAACGAATACCGCTGTCGTGTAGATAATCGAGCGGCGCATGCTTTTGCGGAACGGATAGACGTTCAACGCCTGCAGGGCCAGTATCACGGACAAGGCCAGTGCTACCCAGCCGAAATCCCGCGGAATATTGTTGAGCCAGACGGCAACCGAAACCAGATAGAACGGAATTGCCAGCTCGAGAAAACGCCGTGGTCCCCAAACCAGAATGCCGCTTTCACCAACCGCGTTAATACTCCAGGAAATAACCCGGTGGGCATCGGTTTTGTTGGCTTTCCAGCCGGTTTGCTCGGACCAGGATAAAAAGAAGAATATGAAAATCGCGACCGTGAAATAAAAGACCAGGATGATCCAGTCATAGGTACTGCGCAGCCACAACCCGCTCGCCACCAGAAAGGTGTGAATCGTGTAGATAACGACTACCGATTCCTTGTGCGCAAAGCCGCGTTCCAGTAAACGGTGATGAATATGGTTTTTGGTTGCCAGAAACGGATTGCGCTTGCTGGAGACGCGTTTCCACAACACGGTGACTATATCGATAATCGGTACGCCGAGTATCAACAGCGCGATCGACGGGCTCAGATCCGGGTTGATGACCTGGGTCAGCAGGACGGTCAGAAAGCCCAGCGTAAAGCCGAGAAACTGACTGCCGCCGTCGCCCATAAAGACCATCGCCGGATGTGTGTTGTAGCGTAAAAAGCCAAGTATGCCACCGATTGCACCAAACGTGATGGTAATCGCCAGATTGCCATCACCGGCCAGATAGGCGAGCAGGGCGATGGCCGCAAGACTGGCCAGTGATTCTCCACCGGCCAGCCCGTCAAGTCCGTCTGAATGATTGATCGCGTTAATCATGCCGATCAAGGCAATAGCCGTAAAAGGCCTGCCGATATAGCCCGGCAGCTCCATGTCGATAAACGGCAGATAATGAACGTAAAGATCCGCGTAGGTCACAACCGGCACGACGGCGATGAATTGCCCGATAAATTTGGTGTAGTGACCCATCTCGCTGTGATCATCGAGCGCGCCGAAAATCAGCAGAACGATGGAACCGAAAATATAGGTCTGAATAAGATTGTCGAGCGGCGCGATCAACAGGACCGGCAGCAGTGCGCCAATAATGATTCCCCAACCGCCGACCCTCGGCGTGGCGGCTACATGCACCTTGCGTGGATCGGGTTCGTCCATCATGCCGAGGCGCGGCGCCACTCGCACCATCAACGGGATGATCGCAAGGCTGATCATGGTGGAGGCGGCTATGAGAAATAAATAATTCATCAGGTCAGTTTGTTTTTGTGGACTTTAGTCTGGTCTTGCTTGGTTCAATCCGGTGCAGCCGCCATGTGTGATTGTAAAACGGAAGCTACAGGTCTGGATATGTATCCCAATGATAAAGCAATTGCCTGAATCAATTTGTGTCAATTCACTTACACAGAACTGATAGTACTACGGATTCTCCGTGTGATATATTTCCTGTAAACAATAAAAAAGTGTAACGCGGTTAATGCTTCCGCACGGGTCCGTCCCTTGACTAAGCAAGCTATGGACCACAGGGGATGATGTGGAAAAACCGAGGCCTGTTTACTGGTCCGACGGGCCGACCAGCAGGAATTCCAGCAGGGATTTTTGTGCGTGCATGCGATTGCCGGCCTCTTCCCAGACCACGCTTTGCGCGCCGTCGATCACGCTGGCCGACACTTCTTCCGAGCGGTGCGCGGGCAGGCAGTGCATAAACAGGGCGTCACTGGCCGCCGCCGCCATAATCCTGTCATTCACGCAGTAGTCTGCAAATGCACGTTCTCTTTGCTTGCGCTCGCTTTCCTGCCCCATACTGGCCCAAACATCGGTGACGATAAGATTGGCATCCCGGCAGGCATCGATCGGGGAGTGGCTGACGTGTGCGTTGGTTCCGGCTGACTTGAGCAGTTCCGGATCAGGCTCGTAACCCACCGGGCAGGCGATTCGCAGCTCGAAGTCGAGTAGCTTGGCAAGATTGATGTAGGAATTGCACATATTATTGCCGTCACCGACCCAGCAAACGATTTTGCCGGCGATATCGCCGCGATGATCGAACCAGGTTTGCATATCGGCGAGCATCTGGCAGGGGTGCAAAAAGTCGGTCAAGCCGTTGATGACCGGAATCCTTGACGCCTTGGCGAAGCGCTCCAGGGCCTGCTGGGAGAAGGTGCGGATCATTACCGCATCGACCATTTCCGAGAGCACTTTGGCGGTGTCTTCCATGGGTTCGCCGCGTCCGAGCTGCGAGCTGTCCGACGACAGGTGGATCGCGTGTCCGCCGAGTTGCGTCATCCCTGCTTCGAAAGACACCCGGGTGCGGGTCGATGATTTTTCAAAGATCATCGCCAGCGTGCGGTTTTTCAGGGGCTCGTAGGTGACCCCGGATTGCCATTCCTTTTTCAGCAGGCTCGCGCGCTTGATGATTGCCTTGAATTCGTCGGCGGTGAGATCGTCTTCCCGCAAAAAATGTCGCAGTGTCATGTGGAGGCCTCCGCAGAGCGTTTGCGGTATGGACAGTCAGTCCAGAAAATCGAGTACCAGTCGGCTGACGCGTTCGATCAGCTGTTCGGCTTCGTCGTCGGTCAGGATATAGGGCGGCAACAGACGGATAACCTTGTTGGCGGTCACGTTGATCAGGATGCCGTTGTCGATGCCCTGCTGCATCAGCGCCCCGCAATTGCGATCCAGCTGGATGCCGATCATCAGGCCCTTGCCACGAATCGTCATAACGCCGGGGTTGGTGCCGAGACGTGACCAGAGCGCCTTCTGGATGTGTTTGCCGAGTTCGCCGGCGCGCTTCACGTAATCCTTGCTGATGATTTCATCCAGCACGGTATTGGCGACGGTGCAGGCCAGCGGGTTACCGCCGAAGGTAGTGCCGTGGGAGCCCGGCTGAATCAGTTCCGCCGCCTGGCCCGAAGCAAGGCAGGCGCCGATCGGAAAGCCGTTGCCCAGGGCTTTGGCCGAGGTGAGCACGTCGGGTCTGGCGTTTTCGTGCATCCAGGCGAACCAGGCGCCGGTGCGGCCGATACCGGTCTGGATTTCATCGAGCATCATCAGCCACTCGTGTTCATCGCAGATTTCCCGAACCTTGGCGAGATAATCGGTCGGCGGCACGATGATGCCACCTTCGCCCTGGATCGGTTCGAGCAATACCGCGACCACGTCCTTACTGTTTGAAGCGATCTGTTTCAGGGCTTCGATATCGCCGTAGGGCGCGCGCAGAAAACCCTGTACCAATGGCTCGAAACCCGCCTGAATCTTGCGGTTGCCGGTGGCGGTCAAGGTCGCCATGGTGCGGCCATGGAAAGCGCCTTCCATCACTACGATCTGCGGATTTTTGATCGCTCTCTTGCTGGCGTAAAGCCGCGCCAGTTTGATTGCCGCCTCGTTGGCCTCGGCGCCGGAGTTGCAAATAAACGCGCTGTCCATCTGCGCCACTTTGCACAGCTTGTCGCCCAGTTCTTCCTGGGCCGGCACCTGGTACAGATTAGAGGTATGCATGAGGCGTTTGGATTGATCGCAGATCGCCTGCGATACGGCCTCATGGGCGTGGCCGAGCGCGCAGACCGCAATGCCGCCAAGCGCGTCCAGGCACTTGTTGCCCTGTTCGTCGAAAACCCACGCACCCTTGCCGTAAGCGGGTTTGAACGATAAACGATTATAAGAATGCATGAGTGACGACATCGAGGCTCCGACCCGATTTTTACGGGTTCAATTTGCCGTAAAAAACCTATAATCCTACAGAAATTATTGAATTACGTCCATAGCCTGTCAGCGTGCTTTTCCAGGCCGAACAACCCGGGCAGGGCATGCTGAAAGACGACGATGACAAAATTATTTCCTGACCGGCGCTTTAATTCGGGCATTCCGGCCACAGATTTTCAGTTCGGTGTTTTTATTTCCTCGCGGCCGTATAAATTCAGGCAATTTTCACTTGACTCAATTAGTGTGAAACGGGTTCTATCACGGTGGCCGGGCTAAAACCGCCGGATCGGTTTGCCGGTAAAAAGGCCTCTCTATAAACAATGAAAACAGGAGCTCGATGTGTGCGGAATTTGCGGCATCTTAAGGTTTGATACACAAGGCCCGGATCGGCAGATGATCGAACGGATGCTGGTACCTATCGCCAAACGCGGTCCTGACGATAGCGGTTTGCATATTCAGGGACCGGTTGGCCTCGGTCATCGGCGTCTGTCGATTATCGATTTATCCGCCAAATCCCATCAGCCAATGATCGATCGGCAAAGCGGGCTGACGATCGTCTTCAACGGCAGCATTTACAATTATCCGCAACTCCGCTCCGAACTGATCGCCCTCGGCCACCGGTTTGATTCGAACGGTGATACCGAAGTCATCCTGCGGGCCTACGCCGAATGGGGTGAAGAAGCGGTGCGGCGCCTGATCGGCATGTTTGCCTTTGTGATCTGGGACCCACGCGATCAGTCACTGTTTG